>JAFTRX010000088.1 GCA_017462015.1 Lentisphaeria bacterium | reverse complement strand
GGAAAATTGTTTTCTCCAATCAAAGCAAAAATTTCAATGTTTTTTTGAGAAACATCCATTCCGAGGTAGATTTTTTTGTCATTGTGTGATACATTATTCATGGTTTGTCCTCCTGATTTTTTGAAGCGCACTGCGACTTCTTTTTGTTCTCGGATTTAAAATAAATCCATTTTTATCAAGAGGCAAACCACTTTTTTGTTTTTTGGCAGAAAAAATGAGAGACCTCTTGTGTCTCTCATAATATCTCGACTGAGTTGGCATCCGTAGATTTGCCCCCAAGATTGCCCGCGAGGCGCCGCCGCAGGTCATTTCTGATAGGACAGCTGTGATTTTTTCTGGGATGGGGGCAGAATATGTAAGAAATTTTCAGAAAAACAGTGGTGATTGCAGATAAAACGTGCTATATTATCTTGTTGATACATCTTTATTATATATTTTTGGAGGATTTTATGGGAGACAGTGCCGAAAAGAGCAGATTCGACAAGCTGACGCTGTTGAGTGCTTCTGAGAAGCGTTATCCGAAAAGTCCGGCTGAAGCAAAGTTGGAGTGCTTTGACAACCTTTATGCCGACCGGGATTATGTCATTGAGTTTGACTGCCCGGAGTATACTTCACTCTGCCCGGTCACCGGTCAGCCTGATTTCGGGCATCTTACTGTGCGTTATGTGCCGGATAAACTTTGTATTGAGAGCAAGTCTCTCAAGCTTTATCTTTACAGTTTCCGCAATGCCAACATCTTCCATGAGGAGGCGGTCAATTCTCTGTTGAACGCGGTGGTTGCCACCTGCAAACCCCGGCGTGCCGAAGTCATCGGCCGTTTCCGTCCCCGGGGTGGTATTGCCATCAATGTGAAAGCTACTTACGGAGGAAAAGTCGATGAGTTTTGAATTTATTGAAAATGGTTCACCCACCACCCCTTCCGGTTTTACTGCCGCAGGCGTCACTGCCGGATTCAAACGCTCCGGAGCTCCGGACTTTGCCATGGTGGTGAGCGCTGTTCCGGCGGCGTTTGCCGGAGTTTTCACCAGCTGTACCTTTGCCGCACCTCCGGTGCGGCTCTGCCAGAAGCGCGTTTTGGAAAATGATGTCCTGAGTGCCGTTATCATCAACAGCGGCAACGCCAACGCCTGTACCGGTGATCAGGGAATGGCTTCGGCTGTAAAAAGTTGTGAAATCGCCGCTGCCGCGCTTGATATTGCTCCGGAAACCGTGGCGGTCGCCTCCACCGGACGTATCGGTGTTCAAATGGATATGTCTTTGATCGAAAAGGGCGTTGCTCTGGCTGTTCCGGCTCTCTCTGCTGACGGCGGCAATCAGGCGGCTCAGGCGATAATGACCACTGACACTGTTCCCAAAGCGGCGGCGGTGAAATTCATGGTCAATGGTAAAGCCGTCACCATCGGAGCTATGGTCAAGGGTGCCGGTATGATCGACCCCAACTTGAAAGTTCCGCACGCCACCATGATCTGCGTTATCACCACCGATGCGGCAATGAGCAAAGCTCAGCTGCAGAAGATTCTGGCAGTCAATGCCGAAGACTCTTTCAACCGCATCACGGTTGACGGTGATATGAGTACCAACGATACTGTGCTTATTCTTGCCAACGGTACTTCCGGCGTGGAGATCAAAGCTGATTCCGCTGAAGAAGCCGCTTTTGCTGAAGCGCTGCTGGCGCTGATGCAGAATCTTGCCAAGCGCATGGTTCTGGACGGCGAAGGCGCTACCAAGTTTGTCGAGATCAAGGTCGTAAACGCCCGCAGTGTTGAAGATGCAAAGAAAGCTACCGAAGCTGTTGGCAACTCTCTCTTGTGCAAAACTGCATGGTTCGGCAATGACCCCAACTGGGGACGGGTGGTTGCGGCTCTCGGTTATTCCGGAGCGCAGTTCGATCCGGACAAGTGCGATATTTACTTCGGTACTGTTCCGGTGGTGAAAAACGGCGGTGATGCCGGAACTCCGGAAGAGGCTCTGCTTTCCACGGTCAAAGAGCGTGAATTCACCATCACCTGCGATTTCCATGAAGGTGATGCGGAATACTGGGTCTGGTCAAGTGACGTTTCTTACGAATATGTCAAGATCAACGCGGATTATCACACTTGATCGGTCACGCAGGAAGAAAAACAGGATAATACCAAATTCTTAATAATAAAATTCAGGAAATAGAGCTATGAAAAAATCTGATATCAAAATGCTGGTCATCACCGGATTCGGTCTGAACTGTGAAAAAGAGACCGCTGCCGCCGGAAAACTTGCCGGAGCCACTCCGGAATTGATCCATCTCAACGATCTGCTCGCCGGAAAGCGCAATCTAAATGAGTTTCATTTTCTCGCTTTTATCGGCGGATTCTCTTTCGGCGACCACCTCGGTTCCGGTGCGGTTTTTGCCAACCGGGTCAAATTCAATCTGCGTGAACAGCTGCAGAAGTTTGTTGATGACGGCAAACTGGTCATCGGTATTTGCAACGGTTTCCAGACCTTGACCCGTCTGGGCATGGTTCCTGCGCTCAATGGTGATTACTTCACCCAGACCTCTGCTCTGGCGCACAACGATTCCGGTGTGTTCCGCGATGACTGGTGCCGCTTGAAAGCCAATCCTGCTTCTCCGTGTGTTTTCACCCGTGGTATCGACATGGTTCGTCTGCCGTTGCGTCACGGTGAAGGAAAGTTTGTTGCTGATGCGGCAACGTTGGCGGAGATCGAAAGCCGCAATCTGGTTGCAGTGCGCTACGCCAATGCTGACGGTTCCAACGCGACTGAGTTCCCTGCCAACCCCAACGGTTCGCTGAACTCCATCGCCGGTATCTGCGACCCCACCGGACGTGTGTTCGGACTCATGCCGCACCCGGAGGCATTTTTGTCTCCCTTCAATGCTCCGGATTGGACGGCGCGCAAAGCGCGCGGCGAAAAACTTCCGGAAGAGGGCGACGGAGTGGTGTTCTTCCGCAATGCAGTGGATTATATCGCCGCTGAACTTTGACCGGTTGTTTGATTTTTGATATGGCGGACGGTTCAGCGGTGATGTTGAGCCGTCCGTTTTTGTCTCTCTGGAAAATATCGTGAGCTTTTACTTATATCCCGGAAATAAACTTGAAACGCTGGCAGAGTGCTATTGCCGCACCATCGGAAGCGCAGTCCGTCCCGATCCATTGGAATGCGAGACGGTCATTGTGCAAACGCAGGGTATGGCGGCATATTTACGGCAGTACATTGCCGCTTTCTGCGGGGCGGCGGTGAATATCGACATGCCGTTTCCCAACGGTTTTATCGAAAAACTTCTGCTTGCCAACTGTGCCGGATTCAACACTGCGCGCCAGTATTTTTCTCAGGAGTATATGGCGTGGGAGATATTCTCCATACTCAACCGGCGTACGCCGGGGCAGTATCCGGAGTTGGAAGCGTATCTTGCCGGGGATAATGGCGCACTGCATTTATGGCAGCTTTCAGAGCGTACTGCGGCGCTGTTTGACCGTTATCAGATCTACCGGTACAAGGATGAACACTTTCCGCTGTGCGGCAGTTCATGGCAGGCGCGGTTGTGGAATGAGTTGCGTCGGTTGTATGGAAAAAGCAAACTTGAGTGTTTCCGGGAGTTTCTCTGCCGCAAGGAGAAAATCCGTAATCTGCCCCGGCGGATAACCATTTTCGGAGTTGGTTCTCTGCCGCCGCTCTATCTGGAAATGTTTTTTAAAGCGGCACAGGATACGGAGCTTCACTTTTTCTATCTGACTCCGTGCCGGGAGTATTGGGAAGAGTTGCGTTCCGTGCGGGAATTGCGCCGCAGAGGTGAGGAGTCGGATGAGATCGAAGTTGGCAATCCGCTGTTGGCATCGTGGGGGGAATCCGGGCGGGAACTTTTTGCCAATCTGTTGGAAAAACAGGATGCGACTCCGTACCTTTCCAGCGAGGAGGCGTTGTTTTCACCTTATACCGTCCCCGGGGAAAACGCGGGGATCCTGCACCGTTTGCAGCAGGATATTCTGGATATGACCGACCGGCGGGAAGCGCCGGATGAAGATATTGATACCAGGGACATATCGTTGGAAATTCTCAACTGCCATGCACCGAAGCGGGAAGTGGAAATATTGCATGACAAGTTGCTTATGTTGATAAATTCCGGTGAAGTGGAGTTGCGTAATATTATCGTGATGGCGCCGGATATCAATGATTATTATCCATATATAGAGGCGGTATTTTCCCGTGGACCGCTGAAGAATTGTTATACGGTATCCGACCGCGATCTGCATACCGGATGCGGAATAGGGGATACTTTTCTCCGGCTGCTCGATCTGCACTCCTCCCGGTTGACTGTTGCGGAGGTGATGCAGCTGCTGAGTACACCTGCTGTCGGTACGGCGTTCGGAATTGAAGACACGGATATTGAAACGCTGAACCGTTACTGGGAGGAAGCCCGGGTATGTTGGGGAAGTGACAGTGCTGACCATGAGCGTTTTTGCGGGGTAGCGTTTGACGAATATTCCTGGTCAAATGCCATCGACCGGATGTTTTCGCTTTTTGCCTCCGGCATGCATGGAGCGGAGAAAGATATGGAAGAGCTGCCGCTGCTCCGGGAGAGTGACATGGAGTTGTTCGGCAGATTCTGCCGTTTCTTGCGGATGGTGAAACAGTTGCGCGGAAATTTGCGTGAACCGCGGGATTTGGGTTCCTGGATGGAGCTTATGCAATGGACGCTGAATGTGTTTTTTGCCGGCAGTGACACGGAGGATGATTCCGGGATGGTGGGAATGCGTAAATTTTTCAGTGAAAAGAGTTATCTTGCGGACAAACTGCATATTTCAGGAGAGTTTCCGGTCACTGTTATCATTGAGCTGGTGAAAAAATTTCTGAATTCCGTCCGGGATGGTTTCAGCTTTCTCCGGGGAAAAATAACGTTTTGTTCATTGACCCCGTTGCGGAGTATCCCGGCGGAGGTCATCGCGGTACTGGGGATGGATGAAGCCGCGTTCCCGAGGCGGGACGTTACTCTCGGGTTTGATCTGATGAGCGGGCGGATTTTGCCCGGAGACCGGTCGGCGGCGCGGGAGGACAGATATCTGTTCCTGGAAGCGCTGATGTCGGCGCGCAAATATTTCTGGTGTTTTTACAACGGGCGTTCCCGGCGCAACGGAAAAGTATTGCTGCCATCTCCGGTTCTGGGAGAATTGAAGGATTATCTGGAGCAGAGTTATCCCGGATTCAAAGAGACGATGCATCATTTGCAATCTTTTGCCCGGGAATATTTTGAAGTCGGAAGTCCGTTGTATTCCTGTTCGGCGGAGGATTTCCGGGTGGCGAAGATATTGGCGGAGCCGCCGGAGGAGTTTTCTGACGGTCGGCTGGTTGAAAATATTGCTGACTGCGGTAAGACAAGTGGACATTGGGAACTTGACCGCTTGATAAAGTGGGCGAAAAATCCGGCAGAGTACATTTTGGAGAATAACTTTTATATCCGCTTTGCTTCTCCTGAACCCAGCCCGGAACGGGAAGTGCTTGCCGTCAACGCCATGAATGGAAGATACAAACTTGATCGTAATATTTCCAATCTGGAACGGTGTGCATTTTCTGAAGAGGAGAGCTTTGAGGCACTGCGGCGGAATAATCTTCTGCCGCCTGCGGATGCCGGAAGAAATGCATTCAACAATGAGCTTGCGCTGATCCGGCAGCTGCCGGAAGCATGGAGACTGGAATATTACTCCCGGGAACGGATGGCATTGAAATTCACTCACGGCGACAACGAAGTTACCGGAATATTTGAGTGTTCAAGCCGGATGGACCGGCAGAATATTGTGTGTTTTTCTTCATGCAAGCATAAATTTATTGTCGATGCGTTGATACGTCATCACGGGTTGTGTATGGTTTCTGATGCGGAGATGGTCACGACGTCGCTGATGACATTGCAAAACGGTAAATGGACGCAGAAGGTTTGGTCTTCGCCGGGAAAAGGCATAGAGAGCTGGAATTTCTGGAATGAATTTTTTTCCATGTATCAGGCCGCAGACGGCAGGATACCGGCGCTGTTTCCACAGACATTATATGAGTTGGTATATAAGTTTTCCGGTGGAAATGCCAATGCTTATGTGTTGAAAAACATCATATTTCCGCAGGAGTGGAAAGAAAATGCCGCTATCCGCAGCTGTTTTACGGAACATGCATTGCATGTTCCGGAGATACAGCGTGAACTGCTTGCGTTTGGTAAACTCTTTTACGGGATGGATATGACAGGGGTGTTTGATGAATAAGTGCGCTGAACAATTCAACCCGGTGGAAACTCCGTTGTCCGGAATCAATCTGGTGGAGGCCGCTGCCGGTACCGGAAAAACCTATTGCATCCAAATTCTTGCCGCGCGATTGATATTGGAAGGTATGCTGAAGATCGAAGAGATCGTCATATTGAGTTTTACCGTTGATGCGGCGGCGGAGCTTGCCAAACGTATCCGCAGTATACTGGAAAAGATCGTGCTGATACTGGAAGATAGGATAGATATTGCCGATGGACAGGCGCTTGCGGTTCTTGAACATGACCGCCAGGTACGGCCGGATGTCGATGATGAGTCCCGGTTGAAAGCGGTGAAGACGGCGTTGCGGGATTTTGATCTTGCCAATATATCAACGATCAACGGATTTTGTCACAAGTTGATTTCCCAGTACGCTTTTGAGAGCCGGTTGTCATTCAGTACGGAGCTGGAAGGCGCGGCCGGGGAGCGGTTGCGGGATATCATGGACGATTGGCTGCGGCAGAAGCTGTATGACGACAAGCATGGAACTGTATTCAATGCATTGATAACACCGGCAAATATTTATGCGCTTCAGCCCTATGTGCTGGATTTCAATGTCGACATTCCGGAGTACCCGGAGTGTGATATGGGCGCGCTTGTCAGGAAGTTGTATGAGTGTGGAGATGTTGAAGATATTTTAAATATGCTCTCTCCGGATCATTTCCGCAGTGCCGCCAAGATCATCTCGCGCAAAAAAGAGTTTATTGCGGCATACCGGCGGCGCAATTTCAGGAAAGTTTTTGAACTTTGCCCGTTGTATACTTCAGAAAATCTTAATTCCAGTGCGCTGAAGGCGGCAAAGGGCGTTGTGTATGAGATTGTAGAAGGAGAACCGTTTTTTGCTGTGTGTTCGGAGATAACTTCAGCTTTGCAGACGGCAGAGCCCGCGTTGGCGGCAGAAGCGTTGCGCTATGCCCGGAAGCGTTTCCCGGAGGTGGAAAAAGAGCAGAATTTCATCACCTTTGCCGATCAGATACGGTTGGTGGATGAGGCATTGCAGAGTTCGCTGGAGTTGAAAGTATTATTGCAGAGAAAGTTCAAAGCCGGTATCATCGACGAATTTCAGGATACCGATGCCATGCAGTACCGGATTTTCAGTACGCTGTTTGAGGGCAGTAACTCCTGTATGTTCATGGTCGGCGATCCGCGGCAGGCGATATACCGCTTCCGCGGCGGTGATATATATACTTATTTGAAAGCAAAAAAAACGGCACAGCAGCAGGGCAGAGTTTACCGTTTGGGAGTCAATTACCGTTCCAGTGTAAATATGGTGCAAATGGTGAATCATCTCTTTGCCGGACATGAAGATCCATTCAATACGGAAGATATCGATTTCCCGCCGCTGGAATCCCGTCCGCCGGAAGATGCGCCGGAACTCTTGGAACATGGAAAACCTGCTTCCGGAGCTATGCGCTTTTACATGTTGGACGGGGCGGCTGATGCAGTGTTCAAAGCGTGTGCATCGCGTATCCTGGAGTTGCTTTCAACGCAAAGCGGTTGTACCAAGCCGGATGGAAGTGCATTGAAGCCGGACGATATTGCCGTTCTGGTGCGGACACACCGGGAGGCGGCGCTGATACGGCACGCGCTTGATATACTGCACATACCGGCAGTATGTTTGAAAAGCGGTAATGTGTATGCCAGTTTTGAGGCGCTGGAGCTGTTTCAGGTGTTGTCAGCGGCGGCATCTCCCTATGACCGGATGAAAGTTCATACGGCATTGGGGGGGCGTTTGTGCGGAATTTCACTTGCGGAGTTGAGAGCCGCCGGAGAGGATGAGTCGTCAACGGTTTTGGAACATGGAATCGAAGTCATCTTCCGTATGGGGGATTTGTGGCGTGAACGTGGTTTTGCCGTTATGTTTGAGACCTTTCTCAAAGAGTTTGACGTGCGCTCCAAACTGGCACGGCTTTCCGGCGGGGAACGGATGTTGACCAATTTATCCCAGTTGGAGGAGTTGCTGCAAGCGATGAGCAGCCGTTCCCGGCTGACCCCGGAGAAACTGTTGGAGCAGTTTGCGGAACTTATCTGCCAGAGTGCGGAACGCAGTGCTTCCGCAGAAGAGTACGAAGAGTTGATGTCCAACGGCGGCAGTTCGGTCAAAATATTGACCATACATGCATCAAAAGGTTTGCAGTATCCGGTGGTCATGCTGCCGGGACTGGATCAGTTGAAAGTGCCTGTCCGGCTGAATTCCGATATGCTGTATCATGACGGGGAACGCCGGATGCTCGATTTGCAGCAGAGCCCTGCGTGCCGGGAGTTGATAAAAGATGAGATATTCAACGAATTACTGCGGCTCATTTATGTTGCCGTCACCCGGGCAGAGTACCGGTGCGAAATATTCTGCAATCCGGTCGCCGCAGGCACGCCGTTGGAATGGCTTTTGTCCGGGATGAAAGATCCGGAAGCGATTCCGTTTCTGCCGCCGGATTTTGCTCCGGGCAGATATGAGAAAGAGAAAGCAAAAAGTTTTATTGACCAGGTGGTGTCCATTCCTGATTTCACTGCAACGTGGCAGGTGGTAAGTTATACATTTCTGACGCGCGGTGTGAATGCCAGAGGCAGTGATATTCCGGTTGACCACGATGAGAATCTCCCGGATCATGTTTCTGCGGGAGAGAAAAACGGCACTATTTCCGGCAGGACGGAACAATTTTCTCCTTATACTTGTGCCGGAGGCGCAGGTTTTGGTACGGCACTGCATGAGATTTTGGAAAAATTGGATTTCGCTTCCGGCAAAGCGGAGTGCGAAACGGCGGCGGTACAGCTGTTTTCCCGGAGCGGGATAAACGGCAGTGATGTTGATGCCGCTTCCGGAGCAAAGTGGATTCACGGAATATTGAATTCACCGTTAAAGGATGTAAACGGCAGGGAGTTTTTGCTCTCGGAACTTGATGAAGCTGACCGGGTATGCGAGATGGAATTCTGTTGCGGATTGAAGTCATTCGATCTTGATACCGTGCGCAGTGTGCTGGATGAGTATGTCCGGGGGGAGGAATTGGCTCTTGCTGAATGGCCGGAGTTGTGGCATGCCAGCTTGTCCGGAGGTATTCTCAACGGTTTTATCGACCTGGTCTTCCGGCGTGACGGAAAATATTATATCGTCGACTGGAAAACCAATAAGCTCGGAGATACGCCTGCCGGATTTGCTCAGGAGAGTTTGAAAAATGCGATGGTACACTCCATGTACTTTCTGCAATATCTTTTGTATCTGGTGGCGTTGGTGCGGCATTTGCGCTGCTGTCAGGGCGGCGTTTTTGGAGAAGCTGAGTACAATGAGTTTATCGGCGGAGTTTATTATCTGTTTGTGCGCGGAATGTCGCCAGATGCTCCGGGGCAGGGGGTGTTTTTCGCCCGTCCGCCGTGGAAAACTGTTCATGCATTGGAGGAACTTATATGCAGCAGCCGGGAATAGGCAATGTTGATACAGAAATACTGTTTTCCGATTTCGATCGGGAATTCGGCAGATATTTGCTCCGGAGCAGCGGGATCCGGTCCCGGTTGCTGTTTATGACCGGGATGCTGTTGTCGTATGAGTTGCGCTCCGGCAGGACGGTGTTGAATTTTTCACGTTATGCCGGAAAGACGTTGCCGTTGGAGGATGACGTGACATACACACTGCCGGATGAGGAGGAGTGGCACGATACTCTTTCTTCTCTGGAATTTGTTCCGGTCATAGCGCCGTCATATCTGGAAACAGAAGTGTCGCCGCTGGTTTTTGTCCGGCGCGGAATGGTGATGCTGCGGCGTTACGCAGAGTTGGAAACCGAATTGCGTGAACTGTTGTTGCGGCGGAGAAAATTTGCGGTGGAAAGCCAGCTCGTTTTCCCTGCTGTTTGTGGTGAAAAGGCTGATTATCAGGATTTGGCAGTCTTTGTCGCGTTGAATTCATCTTTGCTTATTCTGTCCGGCGGTCCCGGGACGGGAAAGACCACCGTATGCGGCAGGATATTGCAGGAACTCTTTGCCGGCAACCCGCGGATGAATATTCTCTTTGCCGCACCAACCGGAAAAGCTCAACAGCGCCTCGCCGGACAGATAATGGAATCTGCGGCGAAGTTGCCGGAAAATTCTCCGGTGAGAAAGGCGATGGAGTCGATGGAAGGCGCAACGATGCACTCTTTTATCTGCAACCGGTCATGGCGGCGGAAACTTGAGTTCTGTGATTTGCTGCTGCTGGATGAGTGTTCAATGATACCGCTGGAGCTGTTTGCCGGGGTGTTGAAGCTGCTGCCGGAACGTGCCGGATTGATTTTGACGGGTGATCGCAAGCAGCTGGCATCGGTGGAGAGCGGTTCGGTTTACGGCGATATGTGTGATTTTGGAAGAGTGAATCAACTGCCGCCGTCAGCTGCCCATTGGTTTAATTCCTGTGGCGGAGAGGTGGGAGTTTATCAACCGGAGATGGTTGACGACTTTACCGGATTCATCGTTGAACTCAAAAAGAATTACCGGGCAGCATCCGCGCCTGAGATCTGCCGTATATCAGACGTTCTCCGCAACGCGCCGACTGCGGATGCAGCGAAAAATGCCGCGATGCTCAGCGGAATGGCAAGTGATGATTTTTATTGCTGCAGTCAGAGTCAGGAAACGTTGGCAGAGGCGGTGCGGCAGCAGTTGAAGCGTGTTCCCGATGGCGGGATCGCGCTTGCCGGATTGCCGGAGTTGTGTGTTGATCCGGGGGAAAATGAGATGAACAGCATTTTCCGGATAATGGAGGAACACAAATTTATTTGCGCGCTGAATTTGGGCCGTTTCGGCACGGCAGCAATCAATGAGATCATCCTTGATGAACTGAAACTCGTGCCGGATAAACGGAACGTCTGGGAACCCGGAACCATATTGCTGATAACGCGTAATGATAAACGTACCCGGTTGCGCAATGGTGATATGGCAGTTGTTACGCTGGAATATGACAGCAATGGAAGAGCGCACCGCGTGGCGCGGTTTCCGGCTTATCCAGAGATGCATGTGCCGCTGGCGGAACTTCCGCCGCACGAATGTGGTTTTGCGATCTCCATACACAAATCGCAGGGGTCAGGTTATGCCAATGTGGTATTGATAATGCCGGAACAGCCGGTTGAGATATTGAGTGTTGAACTGCTTTACACAGGAATCACCCGGGCGGCAAAGCGGGTGGAACTCTGGGCGCGGGAGGATATTTTGCAATATTGCCTTGAGCATAAGACGGAACGGTTGTCCAATTTATTCTCGCATGAAGTTTAGTTATTGTCTCCCGGCTATCCCGCAAAAGCAGCCAACGGCGCCGCTATTGGTTGTTTTTATGAAACAGCTGCGATTTTTTGCTATAAATCACTTGACAAATCAAGTTCCGGTGCTATATTATCTCTTATGCAAGTATTGAAGTAAAACAAAAATTTTAAATATGAGGTGTAAACATGTCACAGCATCCGAGTCTCCGCGTCGGCGGCAAAATCCGTAAGATCCGTAACGTCATGAAGCGCTATGAACGTCTCAACGTTCTCCGTGCCGAAGGTCGTATTGCCGAAGACAAAGTTTTGGGTCTGCCCAAAACCAAACCGGTTGAAGTCTGAGTATCTCCGGTTTCAGGAAAGTGGAACACGCAAAGCGTGTTCCATTTTTTTTTGTGACAGTTATGTTTTGCAACCGCTGCATGAAAAAAATCGTCCATTTTTAATAAATGCAGTTGTAAAATCATTAAACTGGTGTTATCTTATATAATAAATCTTTTGCGGAGAAATGGTCGAGTGGTTTAAGGCAGCGGTCTTGAAAACCGCCGGGGGGCAACTCCCCGAGGGTTCGAATCCCTCTTTCTCCGCCATTTGTTTTTGCCTTTTTCCACGCGATTTCAAAAAATCACTGTAAAAATAATAAATCTCAAGTTTGCAAGTAAACTTGCACTTGAGATTTTTCATTTTTACGTTGTTGCTTTCTGCTTGTTGCAGAAAGCGTGATTTTTTTATGGGTTGCCTTGCGCTGCTCGTCCTGCGGTCTGCGCAGCTCAGGCTCGTCGTCGCGTTGCTCCTCCGTCGAATCCCTCTTTCTCCGCCATTTTTTTGCTTTTTTCCACGTGATTTCAAAAAATCACTGTAAAAATAATAAATCTCAAGTTTGCAAGTAAACTTGCACTTGAGATTTTTCATTTTTACGTTGTTGCTTTCTGCTTGTTGCAGAAAGCGTGATTTTTTTATGGGTTGCCTTGCGCTGCTTGCCCTGCGGTCTGCGCAGCTCAGGCTCGTCGTCGCGTTGCGCCTCCGTCGAATCCCTCTTTCTCCGCCATTTTTCCTTGAACAACAACGGAACAGGTCTGCTTGAATACCCTGCGGCGACCACCATTTGCCAATAAATTCAATGATTTTATGTTGACGATCCATGGCATTGACAAAGTAATATTGTGCCACATTGCAAGCAATAAAATAAAGGAACTACTATGGGAGCAGAAAAAATTATATCATTGTTGAATGCAAGTACACCTAAGCCGCCAATCCACTACTACAAATATGTAATGGATTCCAAGACAAATAATTGCGCGAAATGTCTGCATTTTGCCGGGGAAATTTTTGCAGAAAACGATCCCCGGAAACCATCATTGCCCCGGCATCCGAATTGCGATTGTTATTTTGAAGAGGTTGAAGAAGAAGAATATCTCAAACAGAAAAATTTCAAATTCGGCAATATGGATCATCAAAAATGGGGTGAGCAAAGTCAGGATGAAAAATATTTGTGGTGCAACAGTTTCAGAAATTATTTCGGAGATGCCATTGATAAATATGCAAAAGAATACAACATTCCCAAACAATTGCTTGCCGGAATAATTGCCAACGAAATGCTGGATTGGAAATTTCCTGACGGTACACCTTTGGATGGGATTCGTGGCGGGGGGATCGGTTATGCTCAAATTGCGATAAAGACTGCAAGAAAACACGGTATAAGAGGTTCCTCTTTAGAAATCATAAGAAAACTAAACTCTTATGATGGGAGTGTGGAAATTACAGCCCGAATCTTAAAAAATTACTTCGACGAATTTTGCACTGGCGTACAAAATAACAAATTAGGTCCCGGTTTTCAAAATTCGACCTTGTATTATACAGCAAAACCGCATATATTAAAAAGAGATGATTTTGTGGATATGAATGTTCCAATATGGGTATTAGCATCGATGTGCGCAGTTTGGAACAGCGGAATAGAAGTCATTTATGCCAAGGAGAAAATTGGAGAAAACAATTATCGTAATGCTTATCGGCAAAGCAAAAATGTTTATGAACTGTCTGATTATCTTTCAAAATTAGTAAACGAAAATGAATAAAAAAAAGATATACTTCTGGATTTTATGGTACGGTATTGCAGCGGCGGCATTGTCGCTGCTGCTCTACGGGATGTACATGGCAGGATATGAGTATACCTTTTACAAAGAATATAAAACAATTGAACAATTGAGTATTTTTCGTAATACGCCTTGGAAACAGAGCTGTTTTAAAATCACGCTACCGGTAAAATTCACCCCAAAAAAACACGAAGAAGTCGCAAAACAAATCGTATTGGTCAGGAGCGAAACACGAAAAGGTTTTTTGATTATACGTTATAAAGATGACGTTATTCAGCTTTTGGCGATGCCTGCCCGTTACCTTGATTTACAATATTATAAAGAAGCATGTTATAACATCACAGATCCGACAGCCGAAGAAAAACTCCGGAAACTGTTGGATATTTACTGCAAAGATGATGATTAAATATCTTTCCCGACAGTATACTTGATTCTCTGCATTCCTCAATAAATATCTTTGAGGAGTGCGATACCTCGGGTATGAAGTGTGTCTATTGGCATGCAGAATCGCTGGTGTACCCGATAGGCAATGCAACGCTTTTCACCGCGCACAAACTTGCCAGCCGGAG
>JAFTRX010000087.1 GCA_017462015.1 Lentisphaeria bacterium | reverse complement strand
CTCACGCTGATGAAGGGTGATAAGGTCATCAAGATTACGGAAAAAATCTGCTATAATGTGTTGTTCAGACGAGATAGGGATAGTTATATCAATGTTCCCCAACATTTTTCCGGAAATTTCAAGGAAGGTAGAGCCAGAGGCAATTCCCTCTGCTTTTTTCTTCAGAATACTTCCCATTGAGTAAATAAAATAAGGGGATATGCCATCCTTTAAAACGAGTGACTGAAATCCTTGATTTGTTGCTGCATCATGTTGCAATATAGCAACTTTGCCGATTCCTGCACGACTTGTAAATAAAATTGTTCTGCCAGCAGGGAGAATTTTTGCAGAACTATTGCTTAAACCAGCTTGTGTAATTTTTCTTTCACTGGTTACTGCATATCTTTTGCCTTCCATTTCGGCAGGTGCATACCAATTAATATCTCCATCCCAATATGATGGATTATGGGTGCTTGGAGTCCCTCCGCCGACAATATCAGCGATTTCGTTCACCTTACGCTGTTCCCAATAGAAGGTAAAGAGAAAATAAATTTTTCTTTTTATATTACTTTATTGAAAAATCACCGGTGAAAGGTTATATTACAGTGGAAGGTGTTTCAACAGGAAAAGTCAAAAATGAACAGTATCAAAAATTCAAATTCTGACAATTGGCAATCCTTATCCCCGGCTGAAAAGAAGCTGGAGCTTTTTCGCCGTCAGAAAGACCTGCTCGATACTTTCCTTTCCACTGGCGCAATCAGTCAAGCACAACACGATAAAAGCTTGAATTGTCTTATCGAAAAAATGGGAATCAAGGAAGATCAGCAATGACAGATCGTACTTACATTGCCATTGACTTAAAGTCTTTTTATGCATCCGTAGAGTGCATGGATCGCCAGCTTGATCCCATGACCACCAACTTGGTTGTTGCTGATGAGAGCCGGACGGAGAAGACAATCTGCCTTGCCGTTTCGCCATCGCTGAAAGCCCACGGAATCCCCGGCAGAGCGCGGTTATTTGAGGTCATCCAACGAGTACGGGCGGTCAACGCTAACCGCCGCCAGAAAGCCCCCAAAAGGCAATTTTCGGGCAAGTCTGCTAACGCCCCCGAACTCCAAGCGAACCCGTCATTGGAATTGGACTATGTGGTTGCCGTTCCCCGGATGGCTCGGTACATGGAAGTCAGCGCAAAAATCTACTCAGTTTACCTCAAATATGTGTCTCCGGACGACATTCACGTTTATTCCATAGATGAGGTCTTTATAGATGCGACCAGTTATCTGAAACTTTACAAACTGACCGCCAGAGAGTTTGCGATGAAGATGATTCGTGATGTTCTGCAGACCACCGGCATTACCGCTACCGCTGGAATTGGCCCGAATATGTATCTTTGCAAGATTGCGATGGACATTGAAGCAAAACACATTCAGGCAGATAAAGACGGCGTCCGGATCGCAGAGCTTGATGAGCGTTCCTACCGGGAAAAGATGTGGACGCACCGTCCGTTGACTGACTTCTGGCGAGTCGGGCGCGGATACGCCAGTAAACTGGAAGCAGCCGGGATGTACACCATGGGCGATGTTGCCCGGATGTCGGTTAAGAATGAAGATTTGCTTTACCGGATGTTCGGCATCAATGCTGAATTGCTCATTGATCACGCTTGGGGCTGGGAACCGTGTACAATCGCAGACATCAAATCCTACAAGCCGGAAAATAACAGTATCAGTTCCGGGCAAGTTCTGCAAGACCCGTATGAACACGATAAGGCTCGCCTTGTTGTCCGTGAAATGACCGATATCCTTGCGTTGGATCTTGTGGAGAAACGCTTGGTAACGGATCAGCTTGTGCTGAATATTGCCTATGATGTGGAGAATCTGACTGATCCGGAACGCAGAGCGAGATACACAGGACCGATTAAGACTGACTCTTACGGCAGACAAGCTCCGAAAGATGCACACGGCTCTATCAATTTGCCCCGGCACACCTCCTCGGCAAAAATCATCATCGACCATATGATGCAGCTTTTCGATCTGGTAACAGATCCCAACTTGCTGGTCCGCAAAATCACTATCGGGGCGAACCACATTCTCAATGAAAACGATGTTCCTGCGGAAGTCCAGGAACAGCCAGATCTCTTTGTCGATCACGAAGCCTTGGCAAAGCAGAAAGCAGCCGAAGAAGCCGAACTCGACAAAGAACGCCGGTTACAGGATGCCTTGTTGAGTATCAAAAAGCAGTTCGGGAAGAATGCGGTTCTCAAAGCAATGAGTTTACAGGAAGGCGCGACCGCCAAGGATCGTAATCAACAGGTCGGAGGGCATAAAGCATGAACATTCTCAAAAAAATACTGCTTTCACTTGCTGTACTGGTCATTGTTGCAACCGGCACAGCGTTGTCATTCGTGCCGTTTTACAACAGAACACCATTCCGCATCAGCGTTGGAATCATTCTGGCAGTAGTTCTGTATATCGGTCTGCTGAAAAGTCTTGTGTGGAGGAGAAAGAAATGAATCGCTACGATGACATTATAAACCTTCCGCACCATATTTCTCCGACACGGAAACAGATGTCAATGCATGACCGGGCAGCACAGTTTGCCCCGTTCGCCGCACTGGTCGGATACGATGACGCCGTTGCTGAGACCGCCCGTCTGACCGAACTCCGTCCGGAGCTGGACGAACAAGAGCAACGGATAATCAATGAACGCTTGGCGTTCATCGCTGACCACATCCACGAACACCCAGAAGTCCGCATCAAATATTTTGTGCCGGATGATCGTAAAAGCGGTGGGGCAATTGTTGTGACTTCCGGCAAGGTCAAAAAAATATCTGCCACAAACGGAACAATCGTTATGGCAGATGGTTGCATTATTCCTATTGCAGACGTGATGGATATTGTGATATAG
>JAFTRX010000086.1 GCA_017462015.1 Lentisphaeria bacterium | reverse complement strand
TTCTGCCGCGTGACCCATATCAAAGACGGCAAAGAACGCACTCTTCAGCTCCCCATCAGCGACGATGGTCTTATCCATGCCAAGTTCGGCAAACTCCCCGAAGGTGCTGCCAAACTCAAAGTTGAAATGGTCAACGCCAAAACCAGCAAAGTCCTGCTTTCCAACACCTACTCCATGACTGCACTCAAACCGCTTCCGGAGACCGGAAAACGTTTGAACAACTTTGTCGTGGAAATCTACCGCGGCAAACTGGAAAACCGCCGGTACAAATTCACCGCCTGGGACGACGGTCACTATCGTATCGCCTTCACCCAAGCTCAGAAAAATGCCATTGCCAAACTTGACGACATGGCAGATCCGGTGGTGTTGTTCCGCCCCAATGAGCTTTCCGAAACCATGCGTTTCCTGAAACGCGGCACTCACACCGTCACCGTTTCCGGCGCAGTTCCCGGAGCGGAGATCATCATTTCCAAAGTTCCCGAACTTCCGGTATATGCATTTTCCGTGGAAGAAAAAAATTATTATGACCGCGATGAAAAAATCAGAACCGGAGCTTTTCACTGCGACCTTGATTTTGCCAAAAAATATCTCTGGCAGAACTTCAACACCTACTTCATGAACAATATCTGGATCCCCGACAAAAACCGCATAACCGCCATCGCCACTGAAGAGTTCAAGAAACGCGGCATCGCGGTCCTTGCCTGCGAAGGTTTCCCGCTGGAAAAATGGAGCAACACTCAGGCGATGCTCGATGATATGAAAGTCGCCGATTCCACCCGCACCACCAGCGGCCGCTGTCTGGATGAAACCGGACCGGGTGTGGAAATCGACATCCTGACCGCACTGACCAAGTTGGGCTGGGAGCTTCAGGATTATGACAAAATCATCCACACCTGGATGGATGTGCAATATCACCCATTCTTCAACTATCCTGCCATCCACCGTCCGCTGCTTGCCGGTTTGACCAACGTTTCCGGCGGGCGCGGCAAACTGTTGATGGAGACCTACATCCTCTCCAAGCCGGATGAAAAGAGCATGGAAGATTACTTTGCCAACTTTGTCAAACAGATATATTTTCTCAAAAAACTGGTCAAAAATCCACAGGAGCGGCTCACCTACACCATTGGAACATACCTTAAACCCGGCGCGTGGAACGCCAACTGTTATCCCCATGTTGATATGAAATATTTTTATGACCGTTATATGCAGTTGATTGCCACTCATCCGGATTGCAAAGGTCTGTACGGTTTTGGCTGCTGCAGCATATCTTCCGGCGATGAAGAAATGCAGCGCTGGATCGCCAAACTGTTCCGCCACTACTGCATCGAAGGTAAAACGGAACTGGTCTCCAAACAGTACGGTTACAAACTTATCCCCGGTCATCTTGACAACTGCGATTTTCAGGACGGTTTCAAAAACTGGACGGCGCACCCTGCGGAAAAAGATTCTCTCGTTCCGCACAAGATTTACGGTCTTGCCAAGCGTTTCCAGTGCCGCCGTCTGCACAACTCCCCCTACGGCGACACCTGTGCGCTCTTTGTCCGCAGTGCCAAAGCGCCAAATAAGCTCTCCCGCAAGATCACCGGTCTCGTTCCCGGCAAAGTTTACACCATCAGCTGGGTGACCGCCAATGCTGACGACATCGCCAACAAGCGTTACGGAACACCAAAAGCGGAAATATTCCTTGATGCCACACTGGATGGAGCTGCCATCATTCCCAAACTCTGCTACGACATGCGTACCGGCGGCAAACAATTTCAGGATGACCCGGTGGAGATCCAAAGCCGCAAGCTCATTTTCAAAGCAAATAAACCGGAGGTCACCATCACCTTTTCCGACTGGAAAAATGATAAAGAAATGGGCGGTGCAGCAGGTGAACGCCGCGTGTTGAACTTCATCCAATGTACCCCATACTACACTGAAAAATTTTAAATAAAAATTGTATTGTTCTATTGACAACAGAACAAGTATGCTGTATAATAAAACATAGTACACAAAAATTAACATAATTTCATTAAGCCCGTAAAAAAAAGGAGCAAACGATTATGAAAAAATTTCTTTCGTTTCTGGTATCCGTCCTGACCGTATCATTGCTGTCAGCGGGAAATCTGCTGCATGATCCGTCGCTCGCAGCAAATTCCGGCACCTGGGTAAGCAAAAATCCCAACGCATTCACCGTCATCCCCGGCAGCTCTCCGGAGCAAACTGATTGCGTGCGGATCAATCTTGCCAACAACAGCAGTATCATCCAGCGCCCGTTGACTCTGGTTCCCGGAGAAAAATATCTTATCGGCGGCGTGGTCCGCACCGCAAACTTCACCTCCGATCCCAAAAATTACTGCGCCTTCTACATCACCAACTCCAACTGGTCAAAAGGCGCTTATACCGCCCGTTTCCCGGCAGACACCAACGGCAAATGGGTCAAAGTTGAACGCGTTGTCACCATGCCCTCCAGCCCGGACGGACACTATGCGTTCCGCATCTTCTACCCCGGCGCTAAGGGCAAACTGGATATCGCCCAAGTCTATCTGCGCCCGCTTTCCGAAAAAGCCAAAGCCGGTTCTCTTGCCGCGCCCCACTGGTCCGGCCACAATCTTCTGCTCAACCCCCAGCTTTCCGGCAACACCGAAGAGCTTGTCGACTGGGAAATCCCCGCCGGCGGAAAAGATGATTTCAACGTCTATCTCGATCGCGGCATCCCCGGCGGCAGAAACTGTTCTGTAAAAATCAATCTTGCCAAGTGTGGTCAGATCCGTCAGACCGGAATCAAACTGGTCGCCGGTGGCAAGTACCGCATCGGCGGCTGGGTCAAGACCAAAAACTTCTCTTCGCCCGACAATGCCCGTACCGCTTTCTACGTCCACAACAGCAACTGGAGCCGTGAAGTAAAAACCGCCAAGCTCCCGGCCAATACCAACGGAAAATGGGTTCGGGTCGAAGCCGATGTCGTCATGCCGGACAGCCCCAACGGTACTTACACCTTCACTCTGTGGGGCCCCAAGAGCAAGGGTGAACTTGAATTCTGCTATCCCTTCATTGTGCCTCTTACGGCAACTGTCGCCAAAAAATCCGCCCCCGCGTTCCGGGGAAAAAACCTTATCCGCAACGCGGAATTCAAAGGAACGGACACTGATATCGGTATCTGGAACAACAATCTCGGCAAAGTTGAAAACTCAATCAAACGTCTGCCGAAAGCCGGTCCCGGAGGACGTACCGGACTTTGGATCAACATGCCGAAGCTTGTAAACTTTTCCCAGGGCGGACTCAAACTTGTCGCCGGAGAAAAATATCTCATCGGCGCCTGGGTCAGAACTAAAAATTTTAAAAGCACCGGCAGTCAGCTGGTCGTCTCCAACTGGCAGTGGACGATCGGCGTCGGAACCGGTAAATTTCCGGAGAACACCAACGGCCGCTGGGTGAAATTTGAACGCGAAGTCACCATTCAGAAAAGTCGTGACGGCAGTTATGCTTTCCACATTTACGGCGGCAAATGCAGCGGTGATATTGAAATTTGTGAACCTTATCTGATTCCGCTCACCCCCAAAGCCGCCGCCGGTTCCTCTCCGGCAAAAGTGTGGCAGAGCGATCTGCCGATGGTCATGCCCTACGATCCGCTGCTCCGGAAAGTATCTTCCATCACCGGGGAAATCGACCTGTGTGTAGTTTATCCGGTGGATACCGGTTACCAAGATTACTTCTGCCGCGTGACCCATATCAAAGACGGCAAAGAACGCACTCTTCAGCTCCCCATCAGCGACGATGGTCTTATCCATGCCAAGTTCGGCAAACTCCCCGAAGGTGCTGCCAAACTCAAAGTTGAAATGGTCA
>JAFTRX010000085.1 GCA_017462015.1 Lentisphaeria bacterium | reverse complement strand
TGACCATTTCAACTTTGAGTTTGGCAGCACCTTCGGGGAGTTTGCCGAACTTGGCATGGATAAGACCATCGTCGCTGATGGGGAGCTGAAGAGTGCGTTCTTTGCCGTCTTTGATATGGGTCACGCGGCAGAAGTAATCTTTGTAATCCGTATCAACCGGATAAACGACACAGAGGTCGATTTCTCCAGATATAGAGGAAACTTTCCGGAGCAGCGGATCGTAAGGCATGACCATCGGCAGGTCACTCTGCCACACCTTTGCCGGAGAGGAACCTTCGGCAGCTTTGGGGGTGAGCGGAATCAGATAGGGTTCACAAATTTCAAATTCACCGCTGCACTTGCCGCCGTAAATGTGGAAAGCATAACTGCCGTCACGACTTTTCTGAATGGTGACTTCGCGTTCAAACTTTACCCATTTACCGTTGGTGTTTTCCGGAAATTTACCGGTTCCGACGCCGATCGTCCACTGCCAGTTGGAGACGACCAGCTGACTGCCGGTGCTTTTGAAATTTCTGGTTCTGACCCAGGCGCCGATGAGATATTTTTCTCCGGCGACAAGTTTGAGTCCGCCCTGGGAGAAGTTTACAAGCTTCGGCATGTTGATCCAAAGTCCGGTACGTCCTCCGGGACCGGCTTTCGGCAGACGTTTGATTGAGTTTTCAACTTTGCCGAGATTGCTGTTCCAGATACCGATATCAGTGTCCGTTCCTTTGAATTCCGCGTTGCGGATAAGGTTTTTCCCTATTCCTGCAGTCAGCAGGGGAAAATACAGGATTGCCGTTAGCAATAAAAAAATTTTTTTCATGAGCGAAAGTCTACTTGAAATTTATCCAGAGTTTACGGATATGATTCTGCATAGATTCCGGTATTTCGGTCAACGGTTCGCCGTCAGGGGAAACGTCGTACCAGCAATCTTCGCCGTCAGCGTTGCCCGCGCTGCCGACCGGACGCATAAAGTGGTAAGACCCCTTCTTTACCCGGTGTATCCCGCTTCCGGGCAGGGGAACTGAAACGCCGGTACTCAACGCATTTTGCAACTCTTGCAGATGATGCAAATATATCTGCCGGGGAGAACACTCATGTTTAACACACAACGCGGCGGCGATGCCGCACACTTCGCCGAGCATTCCGAGTGTCCGCATCACCCGCACCCGGGAGAATGCCGTATGGGACAAACTTATGCATCTGCCGCCGAGGAAGAGGTTGTCCGTGTCGGCGGCGTAAAGTGTGCGATATGGCACCGGATAGGGGACAGTATAGGTGTGATGATAGGCACAGGACTGGAACGGTTCTGCAAATTTTTCACAATTTTCCGGGTCGGGCAGATGCAAGTCCACGCTCCAGGTGGCGCAGCCGGTGCCATCGGCATGGATGGTGTTTTCTTCAAAATCGCTCTGGGTCAAAATGTAATCGCCTTTGACCCGGAAACTTTCCCGTTTGCCGCCGATGGGGGAGACCCAGGACAACCGGAGCTTTGACCATTCTGCCTTCCGGCATGAACGGTTCTTCAAAAACGACCAGTTGGCAAAACAGGTCATCAAGCCGTAATCCCGGATGTATTCAATATCTTTTATCTGGTCGCGGAACTGACCGCATTCCCAATCCCAACAGCAGTTGGTGCGAAAGAGCGCATTGTTTTCGTTAAACTCAATTCCCCAGTTGATGTCGGGGAAAGTGGAATTTTCCTCTGTTTTCTCCACCTCCCAGAGAACGGAGTGTCCCATCACGCAGGATGAACTACTTTCCGGAGCGAGAAATTCATCGAAAACCTCTCTCCCTTCAGTGCCGTACATTACCGTACATCCGGCAAGGCGGGAGAGCAATGCATCTCCGGTGCAATCGGAAAAATATCTCGCATAACGGCGGGTGAGTTTACCGGTTTTCAGATTTTTGGTCAGTACTGCGCTGATCCGGCGCGGGGAATCCGGTGCAGTCTCTACTGCGAACACAACTTCATTGAGCAAAAGTTCCTTTTCCGGAACAAAGAGCAGTTCTTTGCGCTTATCTTCAAAGAATTCGGCATGTTTCGGCATCCCCGGTGCTCCCGTGATCGGAGAGATCTGCGCCGCAAGTGTGCCAAGAGCCGGGTAGGGCGGCAAATTAACGCCGCCGCCTGCCCAGACCCGGACTTCGGAACTGCCGCAGCCGCCAAGCACCGGGCGATCCTGAATGAGTTTTATTTTCAAACCGCTGTATTTTGCTGCGAGTGCGGTGCAAATTCCGGCATATCCGCCGCCGCAGACCAGCAGATCATATTGCTCCGGATCATCGGAAACTGCTCCGGCACGGGCGGCGCGGAAACGGTCAAGTCCATCGCCGTTTTCCGGTGGGATATCGTTGTCGTCTGCGGTAAGATATACCGCTTCACATCGACCGTTGAAGCCGGTCAGGTCATGGAGGGAAAGCGTATGTTGCCCAGCTTCCAGAAATACTTTTCCGGCGAAGTGCCAGTGCCAGATGCTTTTTCCGGCACCGGCAATGTTTTCCAGAGCGCAATCATCGACTTTCAGTTGAAATATTCCGGCAGCATCGCCCCGGAGCCACACCGAACTCCAGTTGCGCGTCCGGGCAAACACGTTGAAATTGCCCTTGCGCGGCACCTCGAACACGGTTCGGGCATCCGCAACCGGAACGCCGATGCCGTGCGCCATCAAATATGCGTTCTTTTGCGTTTCAAATGACTGGGTGTCGACCACCCAGCCGCCGTAATCGGCAAAAGTTGCCGCTTCGATCAGGATGTTGTTCATTTTTGGTAAAAATCCAAACTGCGGCAGATAGATTGTTCTATTTTTTTGTGCTGTCTCATTATTTTTGTTAATGTCCCAAATTTTGTGAAACTGAATATTCTCTGGAAGAAAATTGTATTTATGTTACTTTAAAATATATAACAGAGAGTGTGATTTGTCAAGAATAAAAACAGTCGTTTGCAATCGGCGGATGGATCGTGCGGCAAGGTTGCCGGTAAATCAAGGCGAAGCTGAAGGAGTGGACTATTGTCCTCGACTGAAGATGAGTCCG
>JAFTRX010000084.1 GCA_017462015.1 Lentisphaeria bacterium | reverse complement strand
TGGCAAGTTTACCTGCTACATTCTCCCGGTAACGCCGACCATCGCGGCTGATCAACACGCGATGACCGACATGCCGGTAATAATGGTTTACGCTTGGAGGCCACGGCAGTTCAAATTCTGCCGTCATCTCGCCCACGGGGGCTGACTGTTGCCGGTTGCGGAACTGGTCGGGGAAGCGGACGGAGTCGCGGAAACTGCGCCCGAAAGCGACGCTTTGGGGGCGTATCCCTTGATTTCGTTGACGATCTCATCATCCTGATTCTTCCGACATTTGACCACAATAGTCAGCGGCAGATTGTGCAACTCAATGGTATCACGGGGCTGCATGACGTTGACAGCGTGACAGATTGCGGCAAGGTCGGCACGGGCGATGCGGACAGCTTCTGCGTTGGGGTTGTTCATATTGAGTCGAGCCCAGAGCTTGCGGTTTTTGTAATCCCCTTCGATGATTTCAAATTCCAACTGGAGGTACTCACCGGTCCCGGCACGGTTGGGACGAAACTCGGAATCGGTGATCACCGCCTGATATTTTCCGGCAGGAATTGCATCAAAAGAGCTGGAGGGTTCGACTTCGTTTGCATTGAAATTGATGGTAGCCATATAGTGTTTTTCCTTTTTGTTTGATTATGCCATATTCAGGGCAAGTGTAGGTTTGATTTTCGGAAGCAACGGATCATCGGGACGAACTGTAACCACGGCGTTTGCCTTGGGACAGCAGATGTGTTCACAGTAACTTTCTGCACCATATTCCTGTTTGATGAAGCGGAACTTTTCACCCTTCTGAATAGGAAGTCCGCAGAGATCACAGGGAATGGTTCGGTTTGCGGTACGGATCACTTCATGCATGGGCGGCCTCCACTTTTGCGTAAGCATTGATAAACGCCTGCCAGGACAACGGAATCTCCGAAGGCAATCCAAAGCGATTCTTTGCAATACAGGCAGGACTGCCAACGGTGCGGATGATCCGTTCACCACCGTCTGCTCCGATGGGGGCGGCGATGGCTCGTTCCCCGGAGAATCCTGCATTTTCCTTGGTGACACGGAACTTTTTGTTCGCAAAGAGGACGGCATCCACCCATTCGGCGATCAGACTTGCGGCGTGTTTATGCAGACGGGGAGTATATCTGTCATAGGCAGCGTTTTCCGGATCTTCGAAGCGTTCCACTTTGGCGTGTGCAACAAGAATTATCATCATGCCGCGTTTATCCCGGAGTTCCTGCAGGATATTCAGGATCTTGCGCCAGTGAGTGAGAGCGTGAACATAGCCCCGACCATATCCGCCGTCAGCTTTTTCGATACTGCGGACGCCGAACTCTCTGCACACTTCATCATAGATGATCCGTTCCAGCCAGTCAATGGAGTCGATGACTACGGTGCGGAAACTGTGCTGCTCATCACGCAGAGCTGTAAGTTCGCTGACGACCTCGGAAAGCGTGTGCGCCAGAGGAAACTTTTTGCAGTCGATTTCAGAAAGTCCGTCTTCCGTCTGGATAAAGACAGCGTCCGGTGCGGATGCCCCGAAGGTAGACTTGCCCACGCCCTCCGAGCCGTAGATCATAATGCGGGGCGGTTTGTTTTCTTTGCCGGTTTGAATGTTATCAAGCATTCCCATAGAGTTTTTCCTTTATATTTGAGTTAGAGTGATGCGATTGTGCGGATTTCTTCATAGCCGGTGGGCCAATTGCCTGTGGCACAGCATTCACGGTAAGAGAGCAGAGCTTTCTGATTGGAAAGTTCAACCAGATCAAGCATTTCTTCGCCCAACTTCCACACACCGCAAGCAAAAGGTTCATTCTTTTCCACTGCGATAAATTTGACCGGGACGGTTTCTCCGGTGACCTGACGGATGATTGCTCGATAGAATGCGAGCTGATGGATGTATCCGTAACGGCGGCAGTCAGATTCAAACCATTTCAACTGATCGCAAGTCTTGAGATCCACCAGACCGTGTTCCGGGCTGAACCAGTCCATCCTGATCTGACAGGGCACTCCGCAGTAGTTTGTTCGAACCACACCTTCCGAAACGCCGTGTGCCAGAAGATCATTTGCGACTGGATGCAGCCAAACACTGGTCTGCAGTTGGGTAATAAATCCAAATTCCTTACCGGAAATAACCTCCCGATCCTGCCTTGCCGCCCATTCTGTAAATGCCTTGGTGGTTCTGCCGTAGGCTTCGCCAGTCCGGGGATTTATGGGTCCGTCAGAAACCACATAGTCACGGTCAAATGCCTTGCGACCTTCGAGAATCAGGCAGTGGGCGGCACGACCAATTACAAATGCGGATGAGTCTTTTTCCTCGATTTCGCCAGTGACCTTCTTGCGGTAGAGAGCCGGTGACTCCCGGAAGTCTGCCAGAAGATGGCTGGACATGAATTCTCCGCTACGGCTACGAGCGTGATATTCGCTCGCCGGTTCATTGATGATGAAGTTGATGTTCATTGGTTATGTCCTTTCTCTTTGTTCTGCAAATCAGTATCCTTACACCACTGACTATCAGAAAAACTGCCTGAAAAGGTCACACCCTTTTTTAATTTTTTTCGATTTTTTTGAGACGGAGATTGAAAACCTGCGGTCAACATCTTTTCTCGGATTCTCCCCATAATACGCCATACACTTTGCTTGTGCTTTCCGAGGATGCGGGCGGTTTCAACCTTATTGTGGTACATAAGGATTTCGCATAATTCGCGTTCTTCATCCGGAAGAGTTGCTACAAACAAACGGACTTCTGCAATTAATCTGCCACGCGCCCAATTAGCACTGATTTCTGCATCGTTAACCATCATGCCATCCTCAGTCAGTCTGCTGATAAATTCCTCTTCTTCGCCCTCATCATTTTTTAATATTTCGTTAAGCGATACCGCATTTTGCATGATGTCTTTTTTGGGGTGAAACTTCTCCCAAATATTGATAAGCCGCTTTTCCATAACTGTATTGGCATATGCCTCAAAACTGACACCTTCAGGAACAGTCCAATCATCTTGATGCTGAACCATGATGAGCATCAGTTCCTGAATGTAATCTTTACGGTCTGACTCCGAAATCATCCCTTTTGAAATTTTCTTGCCGACAAGAGCATCGGCGATTTTCAACAACTCGGTGGCTTGGGCTTCTGTGATCGTATAAGCCATTTTATAAAACTCCTTGCCAGTCGCCGGAACAGAAGGCAGGAGAACCGGTCGAGTGGCGTTCTGTTTTGCGTTTTTGCCTTCCGACCGGAATTGTTGAAATTTCATCGGGGACGATGAATTTTCATCATGGAAAGATTGTGTTTTATGTGATTTTCGTTTATTATCAGATTGTTACACAGATAGAGAAAAATCAAAATATTTTTCAAAGAGGGGATTTTTGCCGATGAAATTTCATCGCAGAGGGTGTTTTTTCATCGGCAAATCAGAAATCAAGGCAAAAAAAAGACACCCGGAAGGGGTGTCAAATATAAGAGGCGTGAATAATTGTCAGAGAATCGGCGACAATGATTTTACTTGCATTTTTATGCGGTATGAAAAAGTGGAACGATCATATACTACCGGATCGCCATCTTCAAC
>JAFTRX010000083.1 GCA_017462015.1 Lentisphaeria bacterium | reverse complement strand
TTCTGCCGCGTGACCCATATCAAAGACGGCAAAGAACGCACTCTTCAGCTCCCCATCAGCGACGATGGTCTTATCCATGCCAAGTTCGGCAAACTCCCCGAAGGTGCTGCCAAACTCAAAGTTGAAATGGTCAACGCCAAAGACAGCAAAGTCCTGCTTTCCAACACCTACTCCATGACTGCACTCAAACCGCTTCCGGAGACCGGAAAACGTTTGAACAACTTTGTCGTGGAAATCTACCGCGGCAAACTGGAAAATCGCCAGTACAAATTCACCGCCTGGGACGACGGTCACTACCGTATCGCCTTCACCCAAGCTCAGAAAAATGCTATTGCCAAACTGGACAACATGGCCGATCCGGTGGTGTTGTTCCGCCCCAATGAACTTTCTGAAACCATGCGTTTCCTGAAACGCGGCACTCACACCGTCACCGTTTCCGGCGCAGTTCCCGGAGCGGAGATCATCATCTCCAAAGTTCCCGAACTTCCCGTCTTCCCCTTCACCGTTGACGAAAAAAACTACTATGACAACAACGAAAAAGTGAAAGTCGGCGCCTTCTCCTGCGACCTTGATTTTGCCAAAAAATATCTCTGGCAGAACTTCAACACCTACTTTATGAGCAACATCTGGATCCCCAACAAAAACCGCATCACCGCCATCGCCACGGAGGAGTTCAAAAAACGCGGCATCGCGGTCCTTGCCTGCGAAGGATTCCCGCTGGAGAAGTGGAGCAACACTCAAGCTATGCTCGATGATATGAAAGTCGCCGATTCCACCCGCACCACCAGCGGCCGCTGTCTGGATGAGACCGGACCCAACGCCGCCATAGGTGTCATGACTGCATTGACCAAGCTGGGCTGGGCACTTCAGGATTATGAGAAGATCATCCACACCTGGATGGATGCCCAGTATCACCCCTATTTCAACTATCCGGCGATCCACCGTCCGCTGGTCGCCGGTTTGACCAACGTTTCCAGCGGTCGCGGCAAACTGCTGATGGAGACCTACATCCTCTCCAAGCCGGATGAAAAGAGCATGGAAGATTACTTTGCCAACTTTGTCCGCCAGATCGACTTCCTCAAAAGATTGGTCAAAAATCCGCAGGAACGCCTTACCTACGTCATCGGCAACTATCAGAAGTTCGGCATCTGGAACGCCAACTGCTATCCCCACATCGACATGAAGTATTTCTACGACCGCTATCTGCAGATCCTCGCCACTGATCCTAACTGCAAAGGCTTGTACGGTTTCGGCTGTTACAGCATCGCTTCCGGAGATGAAGAGATGCAGCGCTGGATCGCCAAACTGGTGCGCCATTACTGCATCGAAGGTAAAACGGAACTGGTCTCCAAACAGTACGGTTACAAACTTATCCCGGGTCTCCTTGACAACTGCGATTTTCAGGACGGTTTCAAAAACTGGACGGCGCACCCTGCGGAAAAAGGTTCTCTCGTTCCGCACAAGATATACGGTCTTGCCAAGCGTTTCCAGTGCCGCCGTCTGCACAGCTCCCCCTACGGCGACACCTGTGCGCTCTTTATCCGCAGTGCCAAAGCGCCAAATAAGCTCTCCCGCAAGATCACCGGTCTCGTTCCCGGCAAAGTTTACACCATCAGCTGGGTGACCGCCGATGCGGACAACATCGCCAACAAGCGTTACGGAAAAATCAAATCCGACATCTGTTTCGATGCCACGCTGGATGGCGCGACCGTCATTCCCAAATTCAGCTATGACATGCGCGCCGGCGGCAAGCAGTTCCAGGACAACCCCGTGGAGATCCAGACCCGCAAGCTCATGTTCAAAGCGGACAAACCGGAGGTCACCATCACCTTTTCCGACTGGAAGAATGATAAGGAAATGGGCGGAGTTGCAGGTGAACGCCGCGTGTTGAACTTTATCCAGTGTACACCGTATTACGCTGAATAATATCCCGACAGGAGAGTGGAATCATGACGCTGTTTGAAGTAAAAGCGGTAAATTCACTGGAAAAAATCTTTCCATCAGTTCACAACGATGCTGCTGAACAGCGTTATTTTACCGGAGCGCGGGGAGAATACGCCGCGTTCCAGCTTGCCATGCGTTCCAGCGGAAACTGGACGATCGATGTGGAAATGGAGTCCGATATCAAGGAGTTGATTACCCTCCATGAAGTCGGACTCGTTCCCTGTACCGTCCCCAGTAATCCGGCAGATGATTTCGTACTGACCCATGATGCCGGATTGTTCCCCGACCCGCTGCCGCTGCTGAAAGAGGGTAAAAGGCTCCGCCTCTCCCCCGGTCACTGGCACGCCGTCTGGGTCAAAGTGGCGATACCGGAAGATTTTCCGGAAGCCGGTATCCATAAAATTTCTTTTAAATTCACCATTCCCAAAGTTGATTACTTCCCCTGGGAACCGCCGGAAATGGAGGCGGAATACGCGGTGGAATTTGAAATTCTCAACTACGCGCTCCCCAAACAGAAACTTCTCAATATCAACTGGTTCCACTCCGATTGCCTGATGACCCATTTTCACACGGACGCGTGGAGCGATCGTCACTGGGAGATATTGGAAAAATATATGCGTTCACTCTTTGAGCATGGCGGAAATGTTCTGCTGACCCCATTGTGGCCGCTGCCGCTGGATGTGGCAGTCGGACATAAGCGTCCGGATTGTCAACTTCTGACCATCACGGAGTGCCGCGGAAAATATGATTTTGACTTTACACTGCTGGAAAAATGGCTCGCTCTTGCCCGCAGTATCGGTTTTGAATATTTTGAAGCTCCACACTTATTCTCCCAGTGGGGAGTAAAATCAGCGCCGCGCGTCATCGTCAATGGAGAGTCCCGTTTCGGCTGGGAGTGTCCGGCAAACTCGGCTGAATACCGGAGCTATCTGGAACAGCTTCTGCCGCAGTTGACCGCCTTCTTTGACAAGCAGGGACTTCACGGCAAACTCTTTTTCCACATCTCCGACGAACCGCCGCTTGCCTACCTTGAAAACTACCGTTACGCGGCATCGGTGGTGTTGCCGCTGGTGGAAGATTACCCGGTGATAGATGCCTTGAGTGATGTGGACTTTTACAAAACAGGAGCTATCAAGGAGCCGATACCGGCAACACCGAAGTTTGCCGATTTTGCCCAATTCGATCTTAAACGCCGCTGGGTCTACTATTGCGGTGACTATGAAAACGGTGTTCCCAACCGGCAATTCGGTCTGCCCTCGATGCGCAACCGGGTATTCGGCATACTTGCCTATGCGGAAAAAATTGACGGCTTTCTCCACTGGGGATTCAACTTCTACTTCAGCCAGAACTCGATCAACTGGTATCACGACGTGTGGAAAGACCCCACCGGCGGCAGCGGTTTTTCCGGGGGCGGCCCGTTCAACGTCTACCCGGGAGAAGATGGTCCGGTGGATTCGATACACCACGAGATCTTCCGCGAAGGATTGCAGGATCTCCGGGCGTGTACGCTGTTGGAAGAGCTTGCCGGCAAAGAGGCGGTAATGGAACTGTTGCAAAAAGGTCTGGATACCCCGCTGTCACTGACCAGTTATCCCCGTTCCGCCCGGTGGCTGCTCGATGTACGCCACCGTCTGGATAATGCCATATTGGAAAAGTTGCAGAGATAAAAATGAAAATTCTGACATTACTCCTGACCACATTGATTTGCGCGCTGAAACTCTCCGGCGCGGCGGTCACTCTGCCATTAAACAAGGCGGTGTTCCGTTGTCAGGCGATGATGTCAAAGAGCGGGATGATACCGGCAAAGTCGCCGCAGTTTGAGTTTGCACTCACAGAAAAAGAGGTCAAAGTAAAGTTTCAAGTTCCGTATCCTGCCGGAGCTGTGGAGGGAGTTTTCTCCGGCGAGGTGTTTGAATTTCTGATTTCACCGGGAGCGGCGGAAAAAGATTATTATCACTTTGCCGTCAATCCGGCAGGAAAATATTATACTGCGCGCAACAAAGATACCTCAGTTCAACTCCCGCTGGCAGTAAAGGTATTCAAAAAAGCTGACCATTGGGGCGGAGAGATGACCATTCCCCGCGCCGCAATAAAGTTGGAACGCGTGCATGAAAACATGGTCATCCGTGCCAACTTTGCGGCCACACTCTTTGATAACGGTGTCCGGCGGGTGGTAAGCTGGAATCCGGCGGCAAGTTTCCACGATTTGTCAACGTTTGGCAAAATCACCTTTTCTGATAACAAAGAGCAGATATTTGTCAAAGCGTGGGGTGTACAGGATGGTAACTTGAAAATCAAACTCCATCTGCCTCCCAGGTATAAAGATTTCCCGGCGACGCTCACCACAAATCGGGGAACGTTGACCGTCAAAAAGGGTGATAACCAAGAGCTGACCACTCCTTTGTACAACAAAGACTCTCTGCCGGTAAAATTTTACAGCCGTTTTACGGTTACAGTCAAAGATAAAGCCGGAAAAACCGTTTTTTTCCGCAGTGGGGAAACTGCCGGATTTCCGCCGTACTTTCTCAAACTTGACCGCTTTTACTACGCCCCTCAGAATAAGGAACTCTCTTTTGAGCACAACTTCCCCCGGGAGTCCGCGTTGAAAGTGTACGATCAGGCAGGACGGCTGCGCCTGCAGTGCACACCCCTGCCCTTCCGGGGCAAACTGGATATATCGGAACTTTCCAAAGGATGTTACCGTGCGGTGATAAGCAGCGGCAATATGCGCACCAGCCGGAGCTTCATTGTAACATCATCCGGCTTTGCTGCACCGGCTGTCACTGCCAATTCCGTACTTGGCATCAAAAATGGCAAACTGATGCTGAACGATGCCCCCGTTTTCGCCATCGGCGGAAGTTCTACAGCAAAACCCGCCCTGCAATTTGCGCCGTGTTTCAACTTGCGTTCCGGAGATTACGGACTGCTCCCCAACGCCATTGATCTGGAAGGTCTGCCGCTGTGGAAGCTCATCCGGCAGCCGGAGACCGGATTCCGTCTGCTTCCCGATTGGGAAGAGCGCTTGAAGCGTTATCTCTCCGGCAATGCCGGAGCCAAAAGAAAAATCAGCCGCCTGGGCTACGAAGCACAACTGCCGTTCTACGATGCCGCCGGGAAACGGGGCGATGGCGTGAAATTTCACACCGGACTTTACCGGAAGATGAAAAAAGCGCACCCCGGAATGCTCTTTTCCATCCATGTCGATGATGAAAAGGAGTTATCCCATTATCTCCCGGCATGCGACATACTGGAGTGTGCGTATTGGAGCAGTTCTTTTGCGGAAGCACTCTATCCCGATTTGATAAAAGATATGCGCAATGTACGCAAACTTGCCAAGGACAAGCCGGTCATATTCTGGGTGGGGGTATCGGTTCCGGATAATTTCACCCGCACCGCCGAAGAGCTGCGTTTTGCCGCATATTGTGCAATGATCTGCAATCTTAATGGCGTGATCTTCCATCTGGGACACGGCGGCATCGCGGAAAATCAAAGCCGTATCTGGTCGGTCGTCTCCGGTATCAATGCTGAACTCAGCGCAGTTTATCCGCGCTTTGCCGCCGGAACTGAAATGCCGGAACTGGTCAAATATTGCCGTGGCAATTTTCTCTGGTCAGTACGTAAGTGCGGCAATACCCTGATGTTGGCTGTGGTCAACCTCTCGCCTGCTGAACAGAAATTAACAATGAAAGTCCACAATCACACTATAAATGACATATTTACGCCATTGGAAACAAAAATTTATTATTATAGCTATTGACTTTTTAAAGATGTGGTGTTAACTTATAACACAATACCAAACCTTACAACATGAAAGGATAGTATTATGAAAAATCAACGCTCCGGACAAATGCAAAGCAAAGTCAAGTTCACACTTATCGAACTGCTGGTAGTGATTGCTATTATAGCGATATTGGCAGCAATATTGCTGCCCGCTCTGCAGAGCGCCCGTGAACGCGGCCGCGCTTCCAGCTGCCTCAACAACATGAAGCAGTTCGGCAACTACTACATGAGTTATGCCTCCAGCAACGGGGAATGGCTCCTTCCCGGTCAGTACCACACCGGCAGCAGCAAACGCCAGTGGAACGAACATGTTGCGCTGAATCCGTCAGAATTCGGCAGCTGCAAAGAGATCAACGGCTACGTCGCTGCCGCCGGAACTTCCAAAGTTTATGTCAACAAAATTCTGGAATGTCCCTCTGACCCCCGTCCGACTGCCACCTCTGCAAACATTTGGGTCGTCAACAGTTACTCCAATAACTTCTGGGTCGGTTACAACAACGAATACGGCAACAACGATGGTCGAATCCTGAAAATCGGTCAGCATGCTGCGCTTGCCAGCCGTGTCATGATCCTGATCGACGACTGGGATCCCGCCCGAGTTGCCTCTTGCCGCCAGAATGCCGGTATCCGTAAAGTCGAAGGCGGTCTTGTTGCCAACAAATTCAAAGTCCGCAGCAACGGCGCCCACGGTCAGAATGCCAACCAGCTTTTCCTTGACGGTCACGTTGATGCCCGCAGTTATCTGGAATATGTCAATCACGATTCCTACACCTACGGTTCCGTCGGTATCTGGCAGAAGCCGACCAATATTTTGAAACAGATCGAATAGTCTGCCTGCGAATCCAGTAAAAAAAAACTGCTGCATCCCCTCACGGTTTGCAGCAGTTTTTTTTGCGGCTTTGCCGGTTATATCAGCGCAGCTTCTTTACCATCGCCGGTTTATTGCCGTCAGTGTAAAACTCGATGCTGACTCCGGCATCGGAAACTTTGAGTTTGGCAAAGCCGGTACAGGATTTGAACTTGTAAAGCTCATACACCGGAAGTTCAAATGTCCTCATATCGTCGATCGAAGCCTTGATCGATTTGCGGGCAAGTTTCCGGGAACCGACGGCTTTGCAGAAGCTGTCCAGACCGGAGATATTCACCTCAGGCTTGGAACCGGGGACCCAATCTTTGCCGACGGAACTGAGTACTACCTGCGTAAGCTGTTTGCCGTTGCGCTTTGCCTGGATAAGAGACGGGACGTGAGTGTGCGCGGTAATGATGATCGCATTGCGCTCAAGCAGCAGCTGCCGGACTGCCTTATAATCCCGAACCAGCCATGCCGGATTGCCGACACTGCAATTCAACACCGGAAGATGGGTGATGAAAAAGGTGTAGCGGACGCCGGGGTTGTCGGCAAGCGCTTTCTTCAAAGAGTTGAGCCCCTGCTTTTTGGGGAGAAAACCATCAAAAAAGATATACAAATCTTTGCCGTGGCGCACCGTGTAAGTTCCGGTGACTTTTTCCACGCCCAGCTCTTTGGCAATCAGCGGAAAAAACGCATTGACCGTAGGAACACCGCTGTTGCCTTTGAGCATCCGGATGTCGTGGTTGCCGCGAACCGGGAGAAATTTGTGGTTGGGGAAATAGGATTTGACTTTGGCAAAACCATCCCGGATCATCTTTTCATGGAGCGCGAAGGTATCGCAGTCGCCCTGGGTAAAGTCACCAGCCTGAATGATAAAGGGGGTATCCTTGTTCAAATTTTTTGCCGCCGCTTCCAACAGTTTCGGAGTGGCTTCCTTCCACATCGTACAGTTGCGGACACGCTCTTTGGCGCGACTGGAACTGACTGCAGCAGAAGTGTGATACTCCATACCGTCATAGTGCAAATCTCCCAGCACCATCACCTCATAACCGTCCTTGACAGGCGATGCACACCCGCACAGCAAAGCAAGTGCGGCAATAAAAAATAATAACAGCTTTCTCATAACATATTCCTTTATTTAATGTTATCGCGCAACACGCGCAGCTTCAACACTGTCGTAAAGTTTGCCGTCACGGTCATATATCCGCAGTTCCAGCGCCCGCGAATTTTTGTCGACCGTGATCGAACCGCAGAAATCGGCAGTCACCACCGGGAACGCAAGTTTGAACTTTTCATCAACGCTTTTCTGATTCCGTCCGGGATGACTGGAGACAATTTTTCCATCTCCGGGGAGCAGTTTTTCCATCCGGTGAAAATGTCCGGAAATTGCCAGATCAAAGGCGTTGCGGCGCGCTTCCGGCAATGAGAAAAAGAGCTGATTTATCTCCTTGCCGCCGCCAAGATCTTCCGGAAGGAGCGGGACATGGTTCAACAATACCCGGTATTCGGCATTGATGAAGGCTTCGCTCTCAACTGTGCGCTTCAACCATTCCGTCTGCGCGTCCATGTAACTGCGGTCGTGAACAACATCTCCATCGGTATCCAATATAACAAAAAACACTCCTTTATGGCTGAACGCCCGGTAAAAACTCCGTCCTTCCGGAACAAAGAGATCAAAAAATTCTCCCGGCGCCCCGCCCCGGTACTCATGGTTTCCTCTGGTCACATAAAACGGTTTGTTCCAATACTGCGCCAAAACATCCAGAAATCCGTCGTAACACATATTCCGCCCGATAACTCCGGTGACCAGATCACCCAGCAAAAACATCATGTCCGACGACTGGATATCGTTTCTGCTCAATATGTTTTCCAGTTTTTTGCTGTTGCCGTGAATGTCGCTCACGACGGTAAAACGGAACTCATCACTCTTTTCGGCAAGAGTACGGAACGAGTGCACCTTACCGTCTCCGGTGTGGTATTCATAGCGGGTATCCGGCTTCAAGTTATTGAGTTTGGCATGGTGAAGGCGCCGGTCACGATTGCGGACTCCTCCGGAAATATCAGCAAAAACTTCCGTGAATTTTTCCGTTCCGAATTCACGGAAAAATACCGAAGCGGCACACTTCCCGTAAGTTTCAAAGCTGATGATTCCGGAATTTGCAGAAACTTCACTGCTCCACGGACCGTGAACAACCTCCGTATCCGGAGTGCAAAACACCAATGTTCCATACTGGTCAGTGTCGATACCGTACCAGACATTCTGCCAACTGGAAAGCTCCGATGCCTCCTTACGGTTGCGGAACATATTGAAGCGCAAACGGTTATTTTCCATCGCCCCCAGACGTTCCCACGGAATGACGACCTCGGCAGTCCACTGATTTTTTTCCAGTTTCATCACCGGGAAAAACTGATCTTCGCCGATAAATTCAGTGTAGCGCTTGCCATTGCAGCCAAAGACCATCTGCCGCACCCACTCTCTGCCTTCGGTGGTGGAGGCAAAAAAGATTTCAACATTATCCGTTCCCCAGACAGAAGCATCCTGCAACGCGGAGATTTTTCCGGATGGTTCTTCACAGCGCAGCGCAAGGTAGATATTCTTCCTGTCAGCGCAAATGCGTACTTCGGTCGCGGCACCGGATTTCCCTCCTTTGCGAAATACTTGAAAATCTTTTATAAGTGCCGCATCTTTCCAGAACTCTTCAGATGCAACACCGTCATGCACCAGTTTCACCGCCTGAAAACGCGGCACCGTCACCGTCTCAGCATAAAGCGTACACGCCAAAAGTGTCAGCAGCAGACAAATAAAATTTTTCGTCATCATTGCCACCTCAAATCAAAGAACGCAGGTACTCTTCATACCCGGCAGCACGCAGCCAGCCGGAACGGCGGCGGAAATCGTAGTAATCCTTGACGGCGACCTGACTCCACGCCACTTCCGCATAAGCTCCCAACCGGGGCAGGATCTTCTGGATAACGCGCCAGTCGGGAACATATTCCGTCCAGAGACAGGCCTCCGGTCCGAGCAGATGATCTTTCCAGCTGCTCTCCCAGATGACAAAGGGGTCTGCCATGTAAACGGCTTCTTCCGGAAGAGAATACATCCAGCTGCGCTGGGCTTCATTCTGGTCGGCAGGATAGTCGAAATAATAAGAGTTATGCACCGACATGATGCATTTGCAGTTATTGGCGATGTGCCGGGCAGGTTCGCGGTGGTCGAGCCAAGCCTGAATAACGGTGTTGGAATCAAAGGGAGTACCGGTTCCCCAAACGATGGGGGTTCTGCCGTTTTCAGTAATGAACGCGGCAACCTGGCGCATAAAGTGGTTTTCCAGTTCCCGCAAATCTTTGAAGTTTCCGGCTTTCACGGCGGCCTGACAGCGGGGGCATTTTTCCCAGTGGGTAAGAGCAGCTTCATCGCCGCCGATGTGGATATAACGGCTGCGGGGGAAGATCGTCAGGATTTCCGCAAAGACTTTTTTGACAAAAGTCAGAGTTTCCGGATTGCCGATGCAAAGCTCAATGCCCGGATTTTCCGGATCACAGGCAAGATTACGGTAAGCTGTGGCAAGCCCGAGCGAGTGGCCCGGGACATCCACTTCCGGAACGATTTCAACAAAATATTTTTCCGCATAATCGGCGATCTCTTTGAGTTCATCAATGGTGTAAGCTCCGGAGGTCATGGTGTTCAAACAGGCGTCATCTGAAACGACCCCGCCTTTGATCCGCCACCCCTGACTGTCCGTAAGATGCCAATGGAGAATGTTCAAACGGTAGGATGCCATCATCCGGATGACCCGCTTTACCGTTTCTACCGTCTGGAAGTGACGGGCTGGATCCAGCATGAAACTGCGCCAACCGAAGCGGGGTGAATCCTTGACTTTACCGCACTCGATCGCCGCCGGAACCGGTCCTTCCGCAGAAGCGGCGGCGGTGATTTGAACCAAAGCCTGAAGCGCATAAAAAACTCCGGCAGAATCACCACCGGTGATGGAAATGGCGTTTTCAGAAACTACCAGTTCCCAGCTTTCAGCGCCCAAAGATGAGTCCAAAGCAAAAGTAAGTTGAGCTTCCGAACCGGAGATCACTTCGGCATTCACTCCGAAAAAGCGGAGAGAATCAACAGCTTCCACAGCAAAGCGCTCCAATCCGGGCGCGGCGGAGACCGTTTTCAAATTTGAAAGAACGAACTTCCCGGAAACTGCCGGAATGATTTCAACCGGCGCCGGAACAATAGTTTTCAAAGCGGAAATACCCATAATAGACCTCCCTTTTTAAATTGATTTTGTTTCCGGATAAAATAGCACAAAATCACTTCTTTTTCAAGGCAAAGTGAACACTCGTTCATGATAAAATACACAGATATCTCATAATTTTTCAAAAAACAGGTATTTTCTCTGTGTTCAAGCGAGAGAAATTTAATTTTTGAAAAAGTGATTTTGTCAGATTTTCCTGCCAGAAACAGTTGTGCTCGAAACTGCCTGTTTTCAGTCGGTGGATGCAGTGTGATGCAAGGTCGCAGGTAAATCAAGGCGATGGTGAGGGAGTGAACTCCGGTTCTCGACCGAACCAGAGTCCGCCGATTTGCCAAGAGATTGCGCACAATGCGCCGCCGCAGTCTGTTTTTTATGGGACAGCTGTGGATAAAATATTAGAACTCTCCCCTGCCCGGTTGAAAATATCCGCCGGAAAGTGTATATTATACAAAAAAGCAGGTATAATTAAAGGGTTCTGGTATGAAAGACAACAATTTGGTGCGAATGAGTTTTTCCATCGAACAGGAGCTTTTTGCCGGATTGGAAAGACTGCTGAAAGAGCATTGTTACGAAAACCGCTCTGAATTTATCCGGGACATGATACGCAAACAGCTGGCAAAAAAAGAGTGCGCTTTAAGCAGAGAGGTCATCGGCACCGTCAGCGTTTTGTGCGATCTTGAACATGAACGGATAGAGGAAAAGCTGAACAATATCTTGGACGAAAGCACCATTAAAGTACTGGGCAGCAGCCGTTTTCTGGTAGAAAGAGAGTGTTCTTCCACGATGATAACCCTCTGCGGCATCGGCGCTGACATACGGGAGCTGGTGAACTCCATACGCAAGCTCAAAGGAGTGGTTCAAGCGGAGTTCGTTATAACATCCACCGCCGCCAAAGGCGGAAGCAGCTGACAAACCAATGACAGAGAATCAAAAAGTGCAGCGCAAAAAACGCTGAAAAAAAAATCCCCGATAGTTACCCGGTAAAGAAATAATTGCGACAATAGTATTACGATTTTAAAATAAGTAACAACAATAGTATTACGATTTTAAAATAAATAATAAAAAAAGGATAATAAAAATGAACAAAGTACCACACATCAAGAGCTGCGACCAACGGGAGCAGCAAAACACCCCGCTTTTTTTGAAAGAGAAAGGGGGGGCGGGGGAAAGAGGAAACTTTTTTTCCCGTGAAAAAAAGTTTTCCTTGTCCCCCGCATACATGCTCATTGCAAATAGCTGCGACCAACTGGAGCAGCAAAACACCCCGCTTTTCTTGAAAAGGGGTGAGGGTTTGGGAGAGGGGAAAAACCTCTTTTCCCGTGAAAAGAAGTTTTTCCCCTCTCCCATAAAGCCCTTCACTTTAATAGAATTGCTGGTGGTGATTGCAATAATTGCGATACTGGCGGCGGTTCTGCTTCCGGCGTTACAGAGTGCGCGGGGGCGGGCGCAGGGGATGTCATGTTTATCCAACGGCAAGCAGTTGGGGATGATTTATCTTTTTTATGCGGATGACTACAACAGTTACCTGCCCTGCCGCGACAATCTGATTGGCGGATTTACGCCGTCCGGAGAGAGTATCAGTGCGAAAAACTGGCTGGACGGGGTGGTGTTGTATTATTTGCGCCGGGACAGTGCATCGGCAGAGCCGGTGGAGGTATTGCGCTGTCCGCTGGAAAATTCCCAAGAAGATATCACGACCAATTACGGACTCAATTACCTTATAGCCACTGATAACGGCAGAGGGTTGAAAATTTCGGCATTGACCGGTGCGGCAAAAACGGCGATGCTGGTGGAAAATTATGGACATTTGTGTTACGGACATGATGCGGTCAATCAAAGCGGAACACATGTTACCGGCAACATCGGCCCCAACCGGGCGGCGTATTTCCGTCACAACCGGAAAGCAGCAGTGATTTTTGTTGACGGCCACGTTGAAAGCCGGGAAAAGAAGCAGATACCGTCAAAAGAAGGTTTCCCGGATGCGGACAATGAGACACTGAAAAATACATGGTTCAACATGGGAAAAGTCGATAACAGCAAAGATACGATAGCAGGACTTTAAAATGAAAAAAATAATTCTTACATTGGCATTATCCGCCGCGTTTCAGATTTGTTACGGGGGATATTCGCTTGAATACAACGGAAAACGCACTAAACTTTTCTTCCGGGGTCAAGTTGTCGATTTCGCCAGGTTTGCCCGGGAACAGCTGGAACGCTATCCGGAGAGCGGGATCCAGGATCTGGTAAAACTGGCATATCAGGCGGCATGGGGACCGGCGCACGGAATCGCTGACCGGGAACGGGCGTGGAAATATTTTTCCCGGGAGTTTGCCCGTGCCGAAGCGGATAAAACTCTGGCGTTGTTTGAAGTGATTTCACCAGACTACTGCCGGGTCAATCTCGGAGCATGGAAAGCCGCAAAACTGCCGGAAAAATGGCTGTTCAATATGTTTTGTGCTTCGGCGGAAATTCTGCCGGAGAGTCAAAAACTCTTCAATGAGTACATCCGGCAAATGGGAACACTGCAGGGAGACAAACGCCGTGAGCTGGATGATTTCATGCAAAAATACCGTGGCGGCGCAGTGCATCACACTCCGCTGTACCGGCAGAAATACCATCCATCTTACCGACTGGTGAACATCCGCTTTCTCACGGCGCTGCCGGTGCTGACTGCGGCGGCAAAACTGCCGGAAAAAAGTGTATCAGTAATTGCAGTTGACGGACGGGCGGCATCCGGCAAAACCACGCTGGCCAGACAGCTGGCGCTGATTCTGGAGACGACACCGGTACACATGGACGACTTCTTTCTGCCGCAGGAGTTACGCACTCCGGCTCGATTGGCAGAAGCCGGAGGCAATGTTCATTATGAAAGATTCAAAATAGAGGTACTGCCCAAATTGAAACACAATGCCGCGTTTGCATATCAGCGCTTTGATTGTTCCAAAATGCAGCCGGGAGAAATGAGGCATATCAGCGCATCACGCTGGCGTATCGTGGAAGGAGCATATTGTCTGCATCCGACATTCGGTGATTATGCTGATTTGAAGGTGTTTTTTGACATTGCGCCGGAAACTCAGCTCCGGCGTATTTGCAAACGCAACGGCGTGCGCATGGCAGAAATATTTGCCAAGCGCTGGATACCGATGGAGGAAAAATATATTAAAACTTTCAATATAAAAAAGAAAGCTGATATCATCCTCGGCAAAATCAGATAAATATTAGGGTCTCATTTTTTGTAAAAAATACAACCTCACCGACTGCAATCAAACCGTTTTATTATTTGACAGATTATCCCTTTTGAGGTATATTCCAATACAGTAAAAAAGGATATGGTAGTTGATGAATTTTTTTATAACCAAAAAAATCTCCCTGCGGTTGCCCCGCGAGGCGTCGCCGTTGGTTGTTTTTTATGGGATAGCCGTGAAAAAAACTTGATTTTTCTGTGTATGGCAGTTATATTAATGCAAAACGATTTTATGTAATAAGTTCGGAGATATTAAAATGGGTAAAATTGTAAAACTTGGTATAATAGGTCTCGGCGCCCGCGCCGAAACTTTGCTGGCAACTCTCAATGAATTGCGCCAGGTGGATATTGAAGTGACTGCAATCTGTGACGTTCAGCAGTCCAGAATCGACCGTATTCTCGGCATCATGGCTTCGCGTAACGCTCCCAAGCCGGACACTTACACCGATTACCGGGCGCTGATCGCCTCGGACAATGTGGATGCTGTTCTGGTTCCGACCTCCTGGAACTCCCATTTGAAGATCGCCGAAGATGCGATGAATCACGGCAAATATGCCGGTATCGAAGTTGGCGGTGCCGCCAGTGTCGATGAGTTGTGGCATCTGGTTCACGCAGCTGAATCCACCGGAGTTTCCTGTATGATGCTGGAAAACTGCTGCTACGGCCGTAACGAACTTCTGGCACTGAACTTTGTCCGTAAAGGCATGTTCGGTGAACTTATCCACTGCTCCTGCGGTTATGAACATGATTTGGCGGAGATGGCGCGCGATGACGGCAACCGTGCGGAACGTGCGGTTCACAACTTCCGCCGCTGCGGTGACCTTTACCCGACCCACGGCATCGGTCCTATTGCCAAAATCCTCCGCATCAACCGCGGCAACCGTTTCGTCTCTCTGACCAGTACCGCCAGCAAAGGTCGCGGATTTATGCTGGAAGCTGAACGTTCCGGCAGAGGTAAAGTTGTTTACAATCAGGGCGATATCGTCACCACGGTCATCAAATGCGCCAACGGCGAAACCATCACCATGACCCACGGTGTTTCTCTGCCGCGCCCCTATTCCCGCGACTGCCGCGTCCAGGGAACCAAGGGTATCTGGCTGGAAGATGCCAAAGGAGTCTATATCGAAGGTCTCAGCCCCAAATATGAGAAAATCGACGTCGCCGGCAACCCCTACATGGCGCATGAATGGACCCCCATCCAGGATTTGTACGAAGAGTATGACCACCCCATCTGGAAAAACTTCCGGGAAAACGTTGTCGGCGGTCACGGCGGTATGGATGCCTTGACCCTTCAGGCGTTCTGCGAAGCAGTCCGCAACCGTTCCACTCCGCCGATCGACGTCTATGACTGCGCGGCGTGGATGTGCCTGACCTGTCTTTCCGAACAATCCATCGCCTGCGGAAGCATGCCGATGCCGATTCCGGATTTCACCAACGGCAAGTGGATTTATGAAGATGTCGTCACCACCGGCAAATGGTCGCTGGATGAAGTTTACGAATAAAAAAATAAAAGGAATTTAAAACATGCGTATTTTTGCAGTACTTGTTTTGGTCGCGGCAGTGGGGTTGCAGCTGGACGCGGCTGCGAAAAAATTTGCCCGACTGGGTGAATACAAAAATGTTCAGATAACCCGGATCACTCAGCGCGGTATCCAGATCCTCCATGCTGACGGTATCAGCTATATCAATATCGAAAACCTTTCCGACTCAGAAAAAGAGTTGATCAAGGACGAAATCGCCCAGTGGGAAGCTGCCAAAAAGAAGGCTGCCGCAGATAAGAAAAAAGCTGCCATAGCCAAGAGAAAAGCCGACCAGCAGGCCCGGGCAAAAAAAGCCGCAGCCGGCAAAGTTCAGGATGCGGAAGTCAATAAATTGCTCAAACTGACATCCTCCGGCGATATCTACAAGATATTGGGTGTTTTGGAGAAACATTTCGGCACTACCAAAAACAAATCAATGGGACTGCGCGGACGCTGTAACTCCGTTATTGCTGAGATCAACCATCGTTATCCCGATTCAAAAGTAAAATCCAAGTTGATAAAACATATCAATACCAAACGCGTTGAACGGGAAAAAGCTTCCCGTGAGAAAGCTCAGCAGGGTAAAGCTCAGGCGGCTGAGATTGATAAGTTTATGAAAAATAAAACTATCAAAGATGGAAATATCGATACGATCCTCGAGGCTCTTGAAAAGAAATTTGAAATCACGCCGGAAGACAAAAATGATAAAGATGCCCGCGTGAAAGCTGTCATCGAAAAGATCAACACTGAATATTCCCTGACCCAGAAACGCAAGGAACTTATCAAGTTTATCAACGACAAAAACAAGTAATATATTTGTTGTCTTATTTGCAGTATCTGCTCAAACCTGCCTCCAGTTACGGAGAGCAGGTTTTTACATAAAGGATCTTTTTGATGAATAAAGCTGTTTTGAATTATGCCAATCCCTTCTGGGGCAATGCCGGAACTCAATCCCCCGCCGCAGAAGGTATGGCTCGTAACTGGAACTGGTTGAAAGCCCAGACCGGCAACACCCATCCCGGAGCATTGGTTCCGTGCGGCTGGGTATCGGTCGTCCCCTATTCTGCGGCATACTCCTGCGGATACGGCATCAACGGAGTCTCCAGCTGCGGTCCGGCTCCGGTGGCGCTGGATCGCAAGTATGCCTATGGATTTTCCCACTTCCACACCAGCGGTGTCGGTTATCTCGGTTACTTTTACAACTACTTCCTGATAACTCCGGCAGTGTGCGGCGCTGACACCTCCCGGCGTTCCGATCTGGATAACGAAGCGGCTCATCCGGGATATTATTCCGGAACCTTGAGCAACTACGGCGTCGACTTTGAGTTGACTGCCGGAAAATTTGCCGCTTACCACCGCTGCCGCTATCAGGATGGAAAAGCCGGGACCCTTACTCTGGATGTTCAGCTGCTCGGCTTGGGCAGAGATATTATCGGGGAACGGAAAAAAGAGCATATTGCCGAATACGGGCTCTCCCCGGCCGGAGATAACGTCTGGCACGGTTTTGTCCTGGGCAACGGCGTAAAAATATTCTTTGCCGTGAAGTTTGACGGTGATATCAAAACTGCCGCCATCGAAGGCAGTAAAGTTATCGCAACGGTCAACGGCGGATACAGCGAGTCGGTCATCGCCTTTTCGCTGAGCAGCGTTGCCGAAGCGGATGAACGTTTGAACGCCGCGGTAAAAACCGGTTTTGACAATGCCAGAAGTTCCGCTGAAGCAGAGTGGACAGCACGGCTCAACCGCATCCGGGTGGAGTTCCCACAGGAATCCGATACCCGCATTTTTTACAGTACGCTTTACCACTCACTGTTGAAGCCGGTCGATGCCGGTGATGAGTTTACCGATTTCCAGACGATGTGGGATGTTTACCGCACTCAGCTGCCGCTGGTGCTGGCGATCTGCCCGGATTTGGGTAAACGCATCGTCGATTCGATGATGAAAACCATTGAAAAGTTCGGCTTCTTCCCCAACGGCTATATGATGACCGATGATTATCACCATGACGACAATCAGGCGACTTCTCTGGTCATTTACACCTTGTGTGATGGTTTCAACCGCGGTTATATCAGCGATTATGCGCAGTTCAAAAAGGCAGTGACTACGGAGTTCGCTCACGCTGATATCAGCGGCAGATCCCCCACTCACAAACTTGACCTTGCCGGAGCTTTGAGAGCCGCCGCTGAAATCGCCGGACGATGCGGTGATGAAAGCTATGCCGCCGAACTGCGCAAAGAAAGTTTGCTGTGGAAAGAAGCGTATGATCCGGCAACCGGATTGATGGTCGCCGATGCGGTCTACTATGAAGGCACATGCTGGAACTACTCTTTCCGTCCGCATACGCAGATGAAAGAGCGTATCGAACTTGCCGGTGGAGTGGAGAAGTTCACTCAGCTTCTGGACAAGTTCTTCGGCGCAGATTGTCCGCCGGAAACAGCTCCGGGTGACCGGCTTACGATAAACAACCGCTTTGAAGGCATGAACAATGAGTCCGATATGGAAACTCCGTACTGCTACTTGTGGGCGGGACGGCGTGACCGTCTGGCGGAAGTTTGTGACCTGGTGAAGCGATGCCGCTTCTGCGAAGGTGACGGCGGCTGTCCCGGAAACAACGATTCCGGCGGATTGAGTTCCTGGTATGTGTGGAGCATGCTTGGCATCTATCCTTATACCGGAACCAATTACTATCTGCTGGGCGCACCGGCGGTGAACCGCGCAGAGATTGATCTGCCCAACGGCACACTGGAAATCGAAGTTGAAAGAGAAAGTTCAGCTTCGATCTATCCGGCAGGTTATGAGTTCAACGGCAAGAGATTCAATGAACCGTGGCTTCCTCTTCCCGAACTGGAAAAGGGCGGCAAATTGAAGTTCTATCTGACGGACAAATCAACCGGAGCTTCTCCGATTCCGGATTGGCTGTAAGTTGAGTCGCGCAGAGATGCGCACTGACTGCGACTGGTATTAATGACACGGGGCTGTTGCCAAACTTTAAAGTCGGCAACAGCCCTTCGATTTTTTGTTTGTTGTTCAATTTGCGGTAGCGGGCAGCTCAAACGGAGCAGCAGGAAGACCGGCTTTACTGAAAAGATTTCCCAGCGGGAAACTGGTCCAATTGTATCTGATCTTTACCGGTGACGGAACCTGTTTGCAGGAAACTTCGACCATGTTTCCGGAAATTTGCGCTTTATCCGCCCAGAACCATTTGCCGTCGGTTCCGCACAACGCAAAACCTTCCAGCATCGCATTGGGTGAACGGCGAATCAGCGGGAGCGTGGTGTTGTTGCTCTTTTTCTTCGGGAGCTTCTCCGGGAACGCCGCCGCCGTCAGCCCGCCATCCGTGTGGGAAAATGCGACCTTGACAGAACTTCCGTTCCGGACAGCCTTGACAGCGACCGGACTTTTAAACGGAATTTTTTTGCCGTAAATCTGCGCCAGCGCCAACAGTGCCAACCGTTCGCCGGGAGTTTTTTTATTCAGCGGATGGATGTCACGGCACTCTCCGACATCGGTCAAAACCGCCATGCCGGTGTGGGGAAGTTTCAAGGCTTCCGTTTGCTCTTTACGCATGTATGCCCAGTTGCCGCAATCCGCAGGATCAGCCGCCGGAAGCATAAATGAGGGCAACTGGCAGAAGTAGAACGGCATACTTTCATTACGGAATTTCTTCCGCCAATCGGTAATCATCGCAGAAAAAACGTTGCCGTAATTGGCGTATCGGGAGGCGTTGCCCTCGCCCTGATACCAGATCACCCCGGAGAAACGGTACGGGATAAGGGGATGGATCATCGCGTTGAACAGGCAATACCACTGCCGTTCAGCCATCGGAGCGTTGCCCAGCGGCTGAGGACGGGTTTTCAACATTTCTCCGGCGCATTTGGGAAACCGTTTCTCCCAATAGATTTCCCAACCTTTGCCGTCGATGCTGTAACTGCCGAAGCGGAACGGCTGCGGCATGTGCATCCGGTCATGAGAAATCCAGTAACGAACCAACACTTCGTGCGTGCCTGCGGTAAATTCTCCCGGCCGGATATCGATCCAGAATTGAGAGTTGCTCCAGGCTTTTTTCACATTTCCCTCCAAAACTTTTTTGCCGTCAATAAAAATTTGGATCGGCGCGTAGATGCGCCCGAGGGAAATTCTGAATCCATTCTGAGCATCCCTGGCAGAAAGAACGATACGGTTCCGCAGCCAGCAAACGCCTCCGCCGGAAACGTTACCGGCGTGCGGTTTCCACTGGGCTTTAACGGACGGAAGTTTGACCGGGATATCGGTGCGATGATACTTTTTCTCCCAGACGGCGGTCGCATTGAGAAATTTTTTCAGGCGGGCGGGATAGGATTTCAAATTCGCAAGGCGGCGTTTACCGAGGTTTACAGTTTCGGGAAAGGGGGCAACGCTCTCTTTGCTCATCCAACCTTCAAGCGGAGTTCCGGACAAACTGGAATCAACAATGGCAACAGGAACATTCAATGTTTGTTGGAGCTTTTTAGCAAAAAAGTAGCCAACCGCAGTAAAAAGCGGAAGTGTTTCGCTTTCAGCATACATCCATTTTCCGCGCAGTTCAGATACCGGTTCGTCCGCATAAGCAGTCTCGACTTTGAAAAAGCGGATGTTGCGGTTTTGCGGAAGTTTGCACTCTTCAGCCCCGCCGATCGCCCGGGGGACCTTGAATGCCATATTGCTCTGACCGGAAGCGAGAAAAACTTCACCGGCGACCACATCTTTGATGACCAGATCATTGATACGCAGCTCCTGCGGAGTTGTGGACACGTTTTTCAAATTCAGAAAAACTTCCCATTTCCCATTGGTTCCAGTAACCGCCTGCCGGGTTTGCGAACCAAATTTTACCGTAACCTTTTCTCCGGGAGCGCCCCAGCCGAACACCGGGACATTTTCCCGCCTTGCCAACACCGCTCCATCTGAAAAAATCGCAGGAACCGTGACCGCCGCCAATGCCATCACTCCGGAACACATTGCCGCAACTGTAAGAAAATATTTTTTCATCATATCAAACTCCGTTGTAAAAAACTGTTTCGGCAATATACATCATGTTAACGGAAATTTCAAGTAAAAAATGTGCCGGAATAAAAATCAAACCGGTACGTCAGAAAGCCCCGGCGGCTTTTTTCCCGCTTGACAAAACACCTCTGTTGCAGTACATTTTACAGCGCAACATTTCTTGTGCAGCACACAGCATATAGGTTTTACAAAATTTTGGACTTTTACAAGAGTTGAAAAATGAAAAAATATATTATTGATCCGATTTTATTCAAGACTCCGCCTGCGCTTGTTCATCCCGGTTATTTCTGGATGCTGGATGAGAAACTTGATGATAAAAGTATCGTTGAACCGATGACCATGATGAATGATGCAGGAGCAAAAAATGCCTGCCCGCATCCGATGCCGCCGGAGTTCCGTCCCCGAACCACTCCCAGTGCTCTTGCTCCGGAATACCTTTCTGAAGATTATTTCCGTGCCGCAGCCAAAATGTATGAGACTGCAGAAAAACTGGGGATGAACTGTTATTTGTATGACGAAGGCGGCTGGCCATCCGGCAGTGCCTGCGGACGGGTCTGGGCGAGCGATCCGGAACGGTTTTCCCGAAAATATGTTGCTCCTGACGGCAATGGCGGATATGTTATAAAAAATGTTGAATACGATCCGGCAAAAACTGCCCCCTCCCCCAATGTACTGAATCCGGATGCCACCAGAAAATTCATCGAACTCACCCATGAAGGTTACGCCCGCCATATATCCAGACATTTCGGCAAATCCTGTAAATTTACCTTTACTGACGAACCGGCATTTACCAACGGCGGAGATAAACTGCCGTGGGTCGATGACCTGCCGGAAGAATTCAAAAAACGCAAAGGTTACGACATCATGCCGCATCTCGGAGATATCGTCAACCAGAAACTCGCAGCGTTTCCCTCCAAAACCGGATATTACCTGATCGACTATTATGATGTTGTTTCCCAACTTTTTGTTGAACGCTTTCTGCTGCCGATACGCGACTGGTGCCACCGGCACAAATTGAAATCAGGCGGTCACTTCGGCGGAGAAGATGAGCCGGAACGGACTCTTTTTCAGGGATACGGTCATATTTTGCGTTCACTCCGGGCGCTGGATCTGCCGGGGGTGGATGTTATATGGCGGCAACTCTATCCCGGTGTCAGAAGCAGGGTGTTCCCCAAATTCGCTTCAAGCGCCGCTCATCAGAACGGTTCAAAATATGCTCTGGGCGAAATATTTGCCATTTACGGCAGCGGACTTACTCCGGCAGTCATCCGCTGGATAACAGATTATCTGCTGGTACGCGGAGTAAATTTGTTTGTGGTAAGTTCTTTCAAATACGATCCGCAAGGCAAAAAAATCACCGACCGTTGTTTCGGATGTCACAATCCTTTGTGGAAATATATGGAACACTTCCATCGTTACACCGCCCGGACGGCATGGATGCTTTCTCAGGGAAAACCGGTAATATCGACCGCCGTTTATTTTGATGTCCGGTCACTGTGGATGAATCAGAGAACTGCCGCCAATGCGGCAGGTGTTCAGGAAACGCTTTGCCGCAAACTGATGGAACGCCGGATCGATTTCGATTTTATTGATGATGATATTATTCAAGACGGCAAAGTGAACGGAAAATCTTTGCAGTATGGAGCAATGCGATACCATACCATTATCATTCCGATGATGGCAATGCTTCCGGAAGAATCCCGGCAAAAACTGGAACTTCTCAAAAAATCCGGAGTCAATATTATTTCTGAAGAAGAAGTATATACTTTGCCGCAGATGATGCAGTGCTTCCCGGAAACAGAAATGCTGCGTATTCAGAAACGCAAACTTAAAAACGGTTATCTCTACTTTGTCGTCAATGAGTCAATGAGTGATTTGGATGTCACTCTGACCATCCCGGAAAAACTTCCCGTCATCCGTTGTGATGCGGCAAGCGGGAAAATCGAAAAAATACGCAGCCGTAACGGCAGTTGGAAGTGGCACTTTTCCCCCGGAAGTTCAGAATTGTTTCTTATTGGCGAACACGATGCACCGTATCGCAAAGAGAGCAAACTCCAACAGGAGATTTCCGGAACGTGGCAGATTTCACCGCTTTGCCGTCACAGTGTAGAAGAAAACAGTTATGCGGTCACCCCCTTGCCGCAGAAATTCCAGTTGGTCACTCTTGGTGATTGGCGGCAGGTTCTCGACAGTGAATACAGCGGAGATGCAGTTTATTCCATAGATTTTGAATGTAAAGATCCCCAAAAATGGCACGGTATCGATCTGGGAAAAGTCAACTATTCAGCTCAAGTCATCCTGAATGGTCAGAAACTCGGCAAATTACTGTGGGGGCCATTCCGTTTTGATGTGAAAGATGCGCTGAAAACGGGAACAAATCATCTGGAAATCATTGTTTCCAATACACTTTCCAACGCGATTGAGCCGGAACATGTATTGGAAGATTGGCAAAAAAAATGGTCTCCGCTTCAAATTTATGAGCCGATCTACCGGGCGTTTGAATCAGATTCTTTAGAATCCGGCTTATACGGACCAGTCACACTTTGCTGAAATTAAACTTCCGCCGTCTTCGTCTGTTTCCGGCAGGCAAATAGCAACTGCCAATGGACGAACTTTCAGTAAGTGATGGGAAGATGCCCCATTTTTTCTGCAAGTTCCGGCAGCAGTTCAAAGAGCAGATCAAGGCGTTTCCTTGTAACCTTAAACAGAGGTAACTTATATCCATCGTGGGTCACGGCAAACACGCCGATGAATTGCCCTTTGTTTCCATTAAAGAGTGTATTACAGCACAAGTGATCCACTTTGTCAAAAGAAAGTGCTTTCATTTTTTCTGCTTTTTCCGGGCTGAAATGTTTACAGCAAAAAAACTTTTTCTCCTGAAAATCAAATACGGTCATCCGTGGAGTGTACAGCGAATAGACCACAAATCCGATGATGATTACTGTGATCCAGCACACGGGGATGAAAACAGATGTTGCAACCGCCCCTTAAGTGATAAAAGCCTGAAAAAGATGTGCAAGGGTGCCACAAAAAACTACACCATATGAACGTGAAACTGATCCAGTTTGTTGCCAATAAGAAGCCCTGATCGCGTAACGTAAAAATTTATGAAATATTTGCGAAATATTATTGACAAAATCTTTTGCCAAGGATATAGTAATATCAAATGTTCAAAAAATAACATAGGGTGTTCAAATATGAACAATACGATCCCTGCCGTAAAACACACTATCGCTGTGCTGGAGTATATAAGCAGTACCGACAGTGGAGTTACGCAAAGTGAGATTTGCAGGAAGCTGCAAATTTCCATGAGCAGTACCTACCGGATATTGCAGACATTGTTGAAACACCGCTGGGTGCGTAAAGATGATGCCGGGCGTTATGAACTGGATCACGGTATTCTGCCGCTGGTGCATCACTGTTACCGCAGTATGCAGATATTTGAACATGCGCAAGGTTTGATGGATGATATAACGCGAAAGCTCAATGTTGCCTGCAAAATCTCTCTGCGTCGGGGCGAAGAACAGACAACCATCATGCGTTCGGAATTACCGGGGCCGTTTTCATTGACCGGCCGGGTGGGCGCGAGTTTTCCGGTGGTGGAAGGTTCCGTTGGAGCTGCGTTGCTCTATCGGGAAGATAATGATACCATACTTGAACTTCTTTCCCGCTGTACGGTGGATATTCCGGAAAAATCTTTCCCGGAGCAACTGCTGAATGCGGTTCAGGAGGTTCGAAAGAACGGAATCGTTTTCAATCTCAAAAAGAACCGCTGGAATATCGCCGCCGGTTCCATTCCGCTCCATGACCGGGAACGGCGGGTCGTTGCGGCTCTGACCGTGCTGGGGAATGTGGAAGACTTCTCCAATGACAAATTATCGCAGCTGTCCCGGGCGATGCGCCATGCGGCAGCCAAGTGTGAAAATTTTAATTGAAAGGTAAACACTATGTTTACAGAAGAAGCTGAAAAGTATTTGAATTCTCTGCTTAAAGAAGATTCCGAACTCGATTTCAAAATCAAATATGGTACTGAAATGTACCGTAAGGGATTCGGCCGCTTTACTCTGCGGGATAAAGACGGTAATGACATCCCCGGTGCAACGATCAAATTGAAGCAAAAGAGTCATGAATACAAGTTCGGATGCAACGCCTTTATGATCGACTCTTTCCCCGAAACGGAACAGAATCAGCAATACGAAGAAACTTTCGCGTCTCTCTTCAATCTGGCAGTCGTTCCCTTTTACTGGAGCGACCTTGAACCGGAGCCGGGAAAGCCGCGTTTCGGCGTGAATTCTCCTTTTATCTACCGTCGCCCTGCGCCCGACCGGGTTCTGGAATTCTGCCGCAAATATAATATCACCCCCAAAGGGCATCCTTTATGCTGGCACAATTTTACCCCGGAATGGGCTCCGAAAAACAGCCGTGAATTGATGAAGGCTCTGGACAAGCGTTTTAAAGAGATTTCAGAGCGTTATGCCGATATTATTCCGGTCTGGGATGTTGTCAATGAGGCGCAGACCCGGCACCCCGGTGTGCGTTTGACCGAAAGTCTGCCGGACGACCATGTTGAACGCTGCTTCAAACTTGCAGAAAAATATTTCCCGTGCAATCAAAAAATTTATAACGACAATATTTCCTGGTGGAATTATCAGGGAGATTATACTCCGGTCTATTTGCTGGTGAAAACTCTTATGGAACACGGTTGTCAGGTCGATGGTCTGGGGTTGCAGTATCACATGTTCAACAATATGAAAAGTGACAGCGTAATGCAGGTCAACCGCCCGCTCTCTCCCCGCTGTGTCTGGCGCGCTCTGGACCAATACGCCAAACTCGGCATCCCGCTGAATATGTCGGAAGTTAGTCTGCTTTCCTGCCGCACCTTGGGAGATGGTGATGAATTTCAGGCGCTGGCATTGGAACGACTCTACCGCTTGTGGTTCAGTCACCCTGCCACCGAAGCGATAGTATGGTGGAATCTGGTTGACGGTACTGCCGCCTACGCGCCATTGGGCAGCGAAGAAGGCGAAAACCGCCTGCGCGCCGGACTGGTCAACTACGACTTTACCGACAAAAAAGCGTGCAAAGTACTGCGCCGTCTGCTCAATGAAGAATGGCACACCGAAACCTCCGTTGAATACCGTGCCGGAGGCGATAACCGTTTCCACGGCTTCTATGGAGAATATGAAGCGGAAATCATCACCGATAATGGAACATTCCGCCGGACAGTCGATTTAAGCAAACACTCGTTCAACGAATTTGTCATAACTCTGAAATAAGGAATTTACAACTGTGAAAATCGATCCATCAACTTTGAAGATCACCGATATGCGCTTCGCCGAGATCGACGGCGCGCCCAAACGGTGTACACTGGTGAAGCTTTACACCAATCAGGGCATCGTCGGTTACGGAGAAGTGCGTGATGCTTCCAGTGCCACCTATGCCGCTATGCTCAAAAGCCGCATCATCGGTGAAAATCCCTGTAACGTAGAAAAAGTTTTCCGCCGCATCAAACAGTTTGGCGGAGATTCCCGTCAGGCAGGTGGCGTGTGCGCCATTGAAGTTGCCTGCTGGGATATTGCCGGTAAAGCGTGGGGTGTTCCCGTCTGGCAGCTTCTCGGCGGCAAGTTCCGCGATAAGATCCGCTGCTATTGCGATACCGACAGTGAAGGTCACGGCAGCGACATGGGAAAAGCGCTCAAAGCGCGTATGGCGCAGGGATTCACTTTCCTCAAAATGGATTTGGGCATCGAACTTCTGATGAATGTCAAAGGCACGCTCTCTGCGCCGCTGGGCTTCATCGAAACAATGAAAGAGTACAAGCAGGTATTCAAAACTCCGCATGGTTCCATCAATCCATCCGCCATGCGCGGTGCGGCGTATGATCTTTTTAATACCGCGCACCCCTTTACCGGCATCCACCTTACGGAAGTCGGACTCGATTATCTGGAACAGTATATGGCAGATGTCCGCGCTGAAGTCGGTTACGAAGTTCCCATCGCCATTGACCACCTCGGACACATTCCTTTGGAAGACTGCATCAAACTTGCCCGCCGTCTGGAAAAATACAACCTCGCCTGGATGGAAGATGCGGTCCCGTGGCAGATGACTCAACAGTGGGTTCAGCTTCATAATGCGACTACCGTGCCGTTGGGAACGGGCGAAGATATCTATTTGAAAGAGGGCTTCAAACCGCTGCTCGAATCCGGTGCACTTGCCGTTATCCACCCGGATATCCTCACTGCCGGTGGTATTCTGGAAACCAAAAAGATCGGCGACATGGCTGAAGAATACGGCGCTCAGATGAATATCCACATGGCAGAAAGTCCCATTGCCTGCCTTGCCGCTGTCCACGTTGCCGCTGCCACGCGTAACTTTATGAGTTTGGAACTTCACAGTGTCGATGTACCGTGGTGGGGCGACCTCGTAATTCCTGCATTGAAGTACGACGGCGGATTTATTGAAGTTCCCAACCGTCCCGGACTTGGTATCGAAGCTCTCAACGAAGATTTGATAAAAGAGAAACTCCACCCCGAATTCCCCGAAGCGTGGGGCGATACCTCTCGCTGGGATAAAGAGTGGTCAAACGACCGTCAATGGTCATAAAACATAAGGAAAATATACTATGCCGTCACTGAAAGATATGAGAGAACAGGCAAAAGAAGCCGGTTTGATGAAATTAGACAAACTTATCGCTGTCCGTCAGCGGATACCCAATTGCGAAATCCCCATCCCCATAAAGGAACTCTGCGAGCGTTACGAAAAACTCTACACCGGATGTATCAACGATGTCATGCGCGAATATACTCTGCTTGACCAGAATCTCCCCAGCGACATTATGCCGCTGCGCGATGAAATGACCGTTTGCGGTGAAGCCTTTACCGTTAAAAGCGCTCCCAATGTGATGATCGAAGGCGAAATGACCTTCCGCGCCCAAATGCTTGATGATTTTAAACCTGAAGGTGTGGTGGTCTGGGATACCTCCAATGATGTCGAAGCGAGTTTGTGGGGTGGCGTGATGACAGCGACCGCCATCACCAAAGGTATCCGGGGCGCAGTCATCGCCGGAGGTATCCGCGATACCAAGCAGATTCTGGAACAGGATTTTCCGATCTTCTACAAGTACCGTACTTCCAACGGTTCTCTCGGACGCTGTATGATCACCCATTATCAGGTTCCGATAAAGATCGGCAAAGTGACCGTCCGTCCCGGCGATATTATTTTCGGCGACATAGATGGAGTCTTGTGTATCCCGCGCGAAATCGCCTACGATGTGCTGCTGCGTGCCGAAGGAATTGAACGCAATGAAGTTGATATTTTCTCCTGGGTGCGGCAGGGCGACACCATCAGTGAAATCATTGACAAAGGCGGATATTTCTGATGGGAAATGAGATAAAACTCTGCTGGCTCGGACAGAGCGGATTTCTGGTCAGGACAGGTGATACGGTTTTACTTGCCGACCCCTATCTTTCGAATTCGTGCGCGAAACTCAAGAGCAAACTTGACCATACGCGCGGAACTCCCATTGTCCGGGATCCGGCTGATTTGAAAGTGGATTTGTACCTTATCACCCATTCCCACGCTGATCACTTTGACCCGGAAACGATCATTCCTGTAATGACGAATAATCCGGATTGCCGCTTTTTCTGTCCGGGAGACTGCCGGGGAAAGATCGAACAGTATTTGTCTGAAAAAGCTGAAAAGTTTGAATTTGTCTCAACGGGAAAAATGGTTGAATTAACTGCGGGAATTGAACTGCATACCATTCCGGCGGCGCATGAAACTCTGGAAACCGATGAAAATGGTGAATACAAATCCGTGAGTTTCCTTGTCAACTTCCGTAAAGAAAATATTTCGGTGTTTTTCGGAGGAGATACAGTACCATATCCGGGACAGGATGCCGCAATTTTGCGAAATCTTCCGTCGGGTGCAAAATTGATCATGTGTCTGCCGGTAAATGGACGCGATGAGGTGCGTCATGCAATGGGCATTGCCGGAAATATGGATATTGATGAAGCCGTTTGTCTGGCGCAGTCTTGCGGAGCTGAACTGCTTATTCCGTGTCATATAAAGATGTTTGCCGGGAACGATCCGGCTGAACCGGTCACGATTGAGTATTGCGAAAAACTCGGCATGAAAACTTTGCTTCCCGAAGCAGGAAAGGAGTTTTACTTATGAAAAAAATTGCATTGGTTACCGGTTCCAGCCGGGGAATCGGTCTTGCCGCGGCTAAAGAACTGGAAAATGCCGGATGTCAGGTGATTTATCACGCTTCCAAGGTGAGTGACAAGCTGCTTGCCGCCGCCGGAGCTTCTCCATTTTACGGGGTGGATTTGAGCAGTGCGGAGGCAACGGCAGATTTTGCTGATGAACTTATCGCCAGAAATCAGGTTCCGGATATATTGGTTTTCAATGCCTCGTATCAGAGCTACACCGGCATCGGCAATTTTACGGCAGAAGAGTACCGGAAAATGTTTGATACCAATGTGGAAAGCACTTGTTTGTTGTTGAATAAACTGTTCCCTGAAATGCAGAAAAAACAGTGGGGCAGAGTGATTTTTGTCAGCAGTGTCAACGGCGTAAAACCCGCCGGACGGTTGGCTGTTTACGGTGCAACCAAGGCGGCGTTTCAAAATCTCGCGCGCACTGCGGCATTGGAAGGTGCTCCTTTCAATATCACGGTCAACTCCATATTGCCGGGGGTGATCGAGACCGACCGCAACGCGGAGGCGTTGAGCGATAAAGGATTTGCCGCGATGCTTAAAGAAAAGGTTCCGATGCACCGTTTCGGTACGGCAGAGGAGTGCGGCAAACTTATCGCTTTTCTCGCTTCCGACGATGCCGGATATATCACCGGTGCGGAAATCCCGATAGCTGGCGGTTTGCAGTTATAACGCCTTGGAATAGTAATTTATTTCATGGCAGAATTTTTTCTTATATCGCTGGGCGTGTGCGAATATTTGTGTTTGAATAATGTTGCAAAATGACCCGCAATAGAAAATCCGCACAGTCCGGCAATTTCTGTTATGCTCCAATCACTGTATTTAAGTAAAGCGATCGCTGCTCCAAACTCATTAAATAAAATTTCAGCAAATATTGTATTGTTGTAAAGCGGCATTTACCTGTTCGATCAGGGCTTTGGTTTCTGCTTCTGAAACGCTGGCACTTCCCGCAGTTTTGATCAAGTCAGCATCGGTGATATTGCATCCCTTGCCGTTGACCATACAGGTTTGTTCGCCGTTGATACCGGCACTTGGTGTGAGGTCGTAGGCAGGAGCAAGCTGCCACTGGTACCGGGAGTTCAGCAGGAATGAAAAGTTCTTGCTGTGATCATCCTTATTGCAGCTTTTGACATTGAAAATCATCCGGCGTACCATTTCCACCACATCGGCATGGTTTCTGGTCAGAATCCAGGTGAGCTTCAACAGATTTTCATAATCAAGTGAAGCAAAGCGATGCGACGCATGAAGCAATCCACAGGCGGTATGGGTATGGACTTTGCCTTCAGGAGTACGATCAAATCTCTGAACTCCAAAACACCCCCGTCCGTCTTTCAAGGGAAACAAATGCGTTTCCGGCATGGTGATTCCAGCAGCCTTCGCCGCCAGAGAGTAGCGGTATTCCAACTCTCCGGAAGTCTGCGGATCGTGCTTTTCTGAAAACTTGATGATCCACGGAGTAAAACCGTCAGGGACACTCTTTCCGCCATGAATGATCTGTTTGCGGTCGCTTGAAACACAGGCAACTATCTTGGGACGGGCTCCACCGGAGGAACCATTGAGTTTCAGCAGTTCATCAAGAACGGTGCTTTCTTCGCCGTCAATAATCCGGTCAACCTCCCCTGAGAGTGAATCAAGTTCAATATCTCCATAAAAGTCAGAATCCTCTGCTGCCGGTTCGTATTCCAAAGCTCCCATGGGATCAACACCGATGAGTGAAAGTCGATCAATGGGAGTTATTTCTGCATAAGACTTGCCCAGCTTACGGAGTTTGCGATCAAGGAGCAGACACCCCCACCCATCAGGCAGACTGTCGTTGAAAAGACCGAAAAGCCCATCAAAGAGATATGATTTTTCTTCAAACACTCCGGCTTTCAAAGGCAGCTTGAAAGGAGACAACTCTATACCGCTCTTCAAAAAGCCTGGAGCATATTCAAAGAAGATACGTTGCTTGTCTTGAAGCAGCAGCCCGACTTCCTGACGGATGCCGTACATATTCAAAAAGACTTTGAGTTTCATTTTTTCCTCGCTCTCTGCCGAACCTTTTCAGCTTTGAGATCATAGAGCGAAACCGGGAGATCATCGACTGCAAAGATATTGCTGAAGTCGTCGAGTTTGCCAAGTACCAGAGCAATGCGGAGCAGATGATTGAACTGGATTTCGCCGGTCTTCTCAAAACGCTTGACTGTACCGACAGCAATACCGACCTTGTCGGCAAGCTCCTGCTGGGTGATATTCTGCTCTAAACGCAATGCTTTGGCACGTTGTGCCGTTCTCTGCATCACATCAGCGGGGGTAATTAAAAGAATATCGGTCATTATGCTATCCCTTATCTGTTGTTTTCAATATATAATATACAGCAAAATGACTATAATTCAAGATTGAATACAAAATATTCCGAAGATACGGTTCAGTATATCCAATCACTGCTTTGCAATTTTTTTCTTTCCGCCTCAGTCAATTGGATAAAATCTGAAATCTCCTGAACATAGCAATTCGTTTCGCCGGGGGCACTTTTAAACCAATGCTTTTAACACTGTTTCTTAAAAAATCAACATGATTTGCGATGTCGGTGTCGTTTGCATCCTGTTGCAAATCACATAGCACACAATGAATGGGGTAAATCGGTGTTTGTCGGTTGGAAACCTTGTGTCACTTTTTGTGTTGTTTTATGCTTGATTTTTGTATTTTGCATCACAAAAGATGAGAATTGTGCAAGTGGATTTTCTTGCCTGACATCTTGATGTTCAATGAATAAAAATGGTCGGGACAGCGGGATTCGAACCCGCGACTTTCTGCTCCCAAAGCAGACGCGCTGGCCAGACTGCGCTATGTCCCGATATTCATTTTATATAAAATAACCCCATAATGACAAGATGTCAACCGCGGATACTCAATTTTCCTCAGATAAAAACAGCTGTCTCATAAAAGACGGCGATGATATTTTTAAAAAATTTTTCTGTGATCCACTTGATATTCAAATTTGTAATGGTAGATTAAACACGGAACATTCAACCACGAATAAATAAGGAGCTGAAAAGATGAAATCGATTTGTCCGCATTGCAAACAGGAATATCCGGAACTTCCAGACGAATACCAGGGCATGACTCTGGAGTGCAGCGTGTGCAAACAGCAGTTTGTTTGTGAAAATCTGCAAGCTGCTCAACAACTTCAGCCTCAGATGGTTCAGCCGTATCCCCAACAGCAGTATGGTTCGTATCCTCCCGGAGTTCCTCCTGTGGGATATCCCCCTAAAAAGAGTAATGTACTGACCATTGTTCTTATTATCGTTGGCTCTGTGCTTGCACTGTTTGGCATCGTATTTGTTTTTATCTTCAGTGCTCTCGGTGACGCCCGTGAACGCGCCAGACGTTCAAGCTGTATTTCCAATATGAAACAAATCGGCAGTGCTATCATGATGTATGCCTGCGATAACCGCGAAAAGTTCCCGGCTGATCTGCACGCGCTCAAAAAGAATGAATATTTGACTGATGAATATGTCTATGCCTGTCCGTCATCAAAAAAGAAATATATTTACCTGGGCAAAGGATTGATTAACGGAGCTGCAGGCGGTGAAACACCGATCTTAATAGAGTACTCCGATTATCATGACAAATATGTCAACATCCTTTATGCCGACGGTTCGGTTCGCGGACACAATCTTTCCCGGAATTACAGCAGTTGTACCGATTTGCTCACAGATTTGATTCCGGGGCTTGCCGGTACCAAAGAGGGGCGTACCGTTTTGGAAAATGCCCGGCTGTGAAAAAGAGATCATCATCACTTTTCCTGGCGGCGTTTTGCGCACTGCTCCTTGCCGGTTGTGTAAGCGGGGAGCGGATGGTGCGCAACTCGCCGTTTGCCGGCAGTAAATTTTACCGGGACGGGGTCAACCTTTTTCCGCTGTATTATCAGGAAGGGGTGAACCGTTCCATACTTTTTCCTCTGATCGACATCGACAACCGGGGCTTTGCGGTACGACCGTTTTATCACAAAGATAATGATGAACACGGTGTTTTGTGGCCGCTGTGCGCCTTCAACTCCAAAGAAGGCTGGCTGGGAACATTTTTCTGGGAGCGCGAAAAATATTCCGGTTTGCTCCCGCTGTTTGTAAAGGGACGTGATTTTCTGTGGGTATTTCCGGCATCGTGGTGGAGCAATAATCAACATTATGCTGTTCTGCCGTTTTTCTACCGGGACGAAAGAAAGAATGTCCTCTGGGCGGTCAATGTTTACAAAGATAATGAGACGTTTCTGGTGCTTCCGTTTTACGGGAAGGGAAAGAAGTGGGTCTATCTGCTGAATTTTGTGCATTACAATGACCAGGAACGGGAAAAAGATTCATACTTTGTTCTGCCGCTTGCTTTTTTCACTACGGATAAAGAGGGGAAAGAGCTGCTGACACCGCTGTTTTCGTTCCGCACCAGGTATAATGAGTTGAGAATGCTGAACATCGCCATGGTGCTGTACCACTATTCAGAGGGAAGACATCACGTTTTTTATCCGTTTTTCGATGTTAATGCGGGTAAACACCACCGGGAATTCTGGCTGTGGCCGTTGGGTTATTACGGATTCAACAAGCGTGCAAGTGCGCCGTTTTTCCTGTTTTCCTATTCGAACTTTGATTCCTCATGGCAGGGCAGCGGATTTACAACGGCGTTTGATAAAAAGCGGATACAAATACTCTCTCCGCTGGTGTTTGATTACACATTGCACAAAGAAACCCAAAAATCCACGACTGAAGTGCTGCCTTTCGGGGCGCTGTGGTATGCTGAATGTGGCAAAGACTCCTTTGACCACCGGGTGTTGGGCGGCGCGCTCTTCCGCAACGCAAAAAACAAACATTCCCGCCGCTTTTCTCTGCTGTATAAACTCTTCTCCTATCACCGCTTCAAAGGTGATGTAAAGTGGGAATTCTTCCCCTTTATCAAGATCATGGAAACATCAAAAGGCAGCAGCTGGTCATTCTGCTGGAGATTACTGGAAAAACACGATGGCGGCGGTCATATCTTCTTCATCCCGTGGGGAAAAAGCGAGGAGGGAAAATGAGAAACAATGATATTTCAGAGCATTTGATCCCTCCGCACGGCGGATACGGTAAACTTGTTACCTACAAGCTCGGACTTTTGATTTATGATGCAACTGCCGCTTTTTGCGAACATTATTTTAATCGCAAAGACCGGACTTTTGATCAGATGGTTCAGGCGGCGCGATCAGGCGTGGCAAATATTGTGGAAGGCTCCGAAGCCAGTGCCGCCAGTAAAAAAACGGAACTCAAATTGACCAATGTCGCAAAAGCTTCGCAGGAAGAACTGCTCGAAGATTACCGCTCCTTTTTGCGCCAGCGCAATTTGCCGCTCTGGAATGCCCAATCCGCCCAAGCACAAACAGTAAGACAAGCCCGCCCGGAAAACTTGACACAGCTCCGACAGCTTATGGCGTGTTTGGTGTCCGACCTGTCGGACAAGTCTGACCAGTCCGACAAAAACGCCGTTAAGCAGGAGGTCGCCGCCAATACGATGATTTGCTTGATCAATCAGGAAACATTTCTGCTGGCAAGACAAATATCCCGTCTTGCCGCCGATTTTGAAAAAGATGGCGGCTTTACCGAAAGGCTTTACCGCATCCGTTCCGAAAAAAGAAAACAACAAGGCGAAAAATGAAAAAATCCGTTAAATTGCTTTTGATGCTCTTGCTCGGCATCGGCACCACTGCAAATTGCATTTTTACAAAACATTGGAGAGTATCATGGAGGTTTATATGACTGAATTGAATATCATACTTGTTTTATTGTTGTTGATTTCCACGCTTGTGCTTCACGGAAAACTCAACCGTATCGAAAAGCTGCTCCGTTCCGGGGAAGAGAAAAATCCCGCCCCGGTTCCGCCGGTTCATCCGCGTCCGAAAATGCCGCTTCAGGCTGCGCCTCCGCCGCCGTTGGTCATACCGCAGTTTACAACACCGCCCCCCGATATAAAAGAGAAAACGTCTCCTGATTTATGGGATAAATTTGCCTATTGGTTCTGTTACGGAAGCCAGCGGGATAATGTATCAAAAGAGTACGCGGCGGCGACGACCTGGCTGATCCGGGCGGGAATTCTTATTCTTCTCTGTGCCGTCGGCTTTTTCCTTAAATACTCCATCGAAAACAATCTGGTAAGTCCAACCGTGCGGGTTATTATGACCTTTGTCACGGCAAGTGCGTTGCTGGCAACTGGACTTGCGGGGGTGAACAAACGTTTCCACATTCTTGCGGTGGGAGTTTTATCGGTTGGAGTAGTGACATTTTACATGGGGGCTTTTGCCGGATTCAAACTTTATCACATTCTTCCGGCGGCAATGGCATTTGCGATCATGCTGTTGACAACAGTGGTTGCCATGCTGATTGCAGTGAAATTCAATCAGCTGCCGGTGGCGCTTATCAGCTGCGCCGGAGGATATCTCACTCCGGTAATGCTCTCAGACAACAGTGGTAATCTGCTGTATTTCCTTGCCTACATCGTGCTGATTTCGGCGGGTGTGCTTATTGCCGCGCGGGTTTACCGCTGGCGCAGTCTGGAAGTAGCGGCGTTTGTGCTGAGCTTTGGCCTTGCAGGTGCGGCGTTTGATGATCTTTCAAACAAAGCTGATTTGTATTGTGCCGGATGTGTGTTTGCCAATTTTCTCATCTTTTCGCTCATCCCGGTCATCCGCAAGAAAAATACGGAATTCGGACTTTCCGAATGGCTGCTGCCGATTCTGTCGGCGGCGTTTGCATTGCTGTTGGGAATAAATATGATTTTTTACGCGCTCGGAGAAAAGTATGAAGAGTTTGCCGCAGCCGCTTTTGCTGTAATCGTTTCCGCAGTGACTTTGATTGAAGGGGTGTGGCTCTTCAAAAAGCGGCAGGGCGGAAACAAACTGCTTCCGGCATTTCTGGCGGCTTCCATCACCGCACTGGCAAGTGCAGTGCCGCTGGCGCTGGATAATACCGGCGGCATCGTCACATCCTGGTCAGTGCTGGCATTTGCACTGATTCTGGCGTTTGCCCGGAGCCGGTTCAAAACTCTGCTGGTGCTGGGAATCGTCGCGTTTTACTTTGCTTTTATGGCGATGATATTGTGTTCGCCGCAGTATATTTTCAAAGGTGACATGGTCATCCGCTTTTTCCGTGGAGGAGTGTTTTCGCTGGCTCTGCTGGCGGCGGGACTGATTATGTTCAAGCACCGCAAAGATAAGTTGTGCAATGACATGAAAACACTGTTTTTTGCTCTCGGCGGCTTTTCAATGCTGGTTTACACTTCGATCGAAGTGTACAAGCATTTCCGCAGCGGCGGACTTTCAGTATGGTGGGCAATCGCGGCCTGCGCGCTGCTGATTGCGGGTATAAAGAAAAATATAAAAGCGTTGCGGATAGCGGGATTTTTGCTGTTTACCGCCTGTGCCGGGAAAATATATCTGGCCGATATCGCCGGATTGAACACCTTGCACAAAGTGATAGCTTTTTTGCTGACCGGAATACTTTTCCTCGGCGGAGCGGCGGCATATATAATTTTCCGTAAACGTTTTGCCGGAAAAACAGAGGAGGAAAACAGATGAAAAAATCATTATTGCCAACATTGCTGTTGCTGGCGTGTGCCGCGTTTGCCGGTGACGCGCTCAACGAGTATAAATTTGTCCGCAGTGCGAAGTCCGGCGGCACACCAGCGGAGACACTGGCGATCCGCTTCGACAATACGCTGTATAAAAATACCAACGCGGATTACTCCAATATCCTTATCACCGACAGTGACGGCAATACCGTTCCTTTTGCGGTCTGTGACATCGTGGAATATGCAGGTCAAAGTTATTCCGGAAAAATCACCGGCTTCAAGCGCGATGACAAACAGAATCTGGCAGAGATCGAGCTGACTTTGCCGCAGGAACTTGCCATCAATATCATCGCGTTTTCCACTCCTCTGCGGCGGTTCGACAAAAAGGTTTCAATCACTTTTTTTGACAGCGAAAACAATATTATCCGCAAAGATGAGAAGTTGAAACTTTACAAATATGACGATCTCTACGGTACTCCGGAGGTGAAGTTCAAACGCATTACAGCCAAAAAACTGCAGATCATCATTCATAATTTCACAGAGGCAACAGAAATTCCGTACTTTACCGAAACCACAGGAGACAAACGTTCCAGTGTAATGAAAAGTGTTGAGCGCAAAGAGTTTTTAATCAAAAACATCGTTGCAAAAAATGCAGCTGACGCCAAACGCCGGATGGTTCCCGTTGTGATGCCGGAAACGCGCGCGGATGTCAATGGAAAAACGGTCATTACCATTGATGCCTGCCGGATACCGCTGGAAACGTTGAAAGTTTCCACAAATAACAAATATTACTGCCGCACGGTGACATTGGAGTATATGGATAAAAAGAACAAGCTGCTTTACGCGCACGCCTTTCAAATTCTTAATGGTCAGGACAAAATACCGCTTAAAGTCTGCCGCGCCGACAAGTTGCGTCTGACCATCATCAATGGTTACGATGCACCGCTGAAAGATCTTGTTCTCAGCTGGGAAGCTCCGGAAAAAATTCTGCTTGCCGCCTCGCGTTCCGGCAAAGATTTGAAAATCTATTACGGCGGCAATGCACCGAAAAAGAGCTATGATATTGAAAAATACGCAGACAAACTGCTTCTGGCACCGCACGATTTTTACTTGCCGGGCAAGGAGGAAATTTCTGCGGCGTATGCTCCCGGATTGCCGAAGGAAAAGATCATGAACTATGCCATGTGGGGCGTGCTGGCAGTGGTCATCCTGCTGCTGGGGGCGGTCATTGTCAAACTTCTGATGACTCAAGAGAAAAATAAAGAGGAGTAAATTTTTATGCCGGTACTGAATTTCGGTTCACTCAATATCGACCATGTTTATACAGTTGAACACTTCGTTTCTCCGGGGGAGACACTCTCCTCACTTGAGTATTCACTCAATGCCGGAGCTGTCGCCGTCAGCCGTCCGGGGGCGGCAAAGTCGGTTCTGCATACGAGTTTTACAAAATTTGGGACATTACCTATGAAGTTGTTGAAATATTTTATTCTTGTGGTATTTATCGTAATCACCGCTGTTCACGGCGCCGAACTTAAAAAAACTGCGTCCGGAAAAGGGGGCGCATTATTGTTGTCCGGCAAATATCTTTACGCGGTTCTGGATAATAAATTGTGCACATTCGATGTTTCCGATCCGCGTGTCCCGGTGAAAATCAGTGAAACTCCCGCCGCCGGCAACCGGCAGATGGTGAGTTCCGGCAAATACCTTTACTTGAGTTGCCGCGCGCGCGGCGTGCAAATCTTTTCGCTGAAAAATCCGGCATCACCGCAGGAAGTCAGCCGCTTTTTTCCATCGGAACTGGCGACCGGTTTGACACTGTCCGGAAATGTTCTGGCTGTGACGTTGCGGATCTTCGGCGTGGAATTTTTTGACGTAAGTGATCCGGCAAAGGTCAGATATCTGGGCAAAATGGCGGCAGGAGAAGCTCAATCTGCCGTCTTTGCCGGAAACAGAAAAATCGTTGTCGGCGATTGGAGCAGTAGGTCACGGGCAGTCATTGCCGATGTGAGCGATCCCTCCCGTCCCAAAGTTATCGCCAGTGCCAAACTGGACGGTCAAGGCGATGGTGTGTTTGTTCAAGGCAACCATCTCTACTGCGCAACCGGCGGAAATTCCAAAATCAAAGGCGGCGGTCACGGCTTGGAAATTTTTGATGTTACCAACTGGAAACAACCGCGCAAACTTGGTGGGGTGAAGTTTGCCCGGAAAGTTACCGCGATGCCGGACTGGTGGCAAGTCGCCGTCGTCAACAATACCGCTTTCGTTGCCGATACTGAAAACGGAGTGTATGTGGTCGATGTCTCCGATAAAACCCGTCCGGAAGTTGTCGCAAATATCAAAATCCCCCAAGACAGCGCCTCGCAAATCGCGCCGGGCAATCAGGTGGTCTATGTTTCCGGACACCGGAGCGGACTTTATCTCTTTGAACACCCCAGAGCCAGAGCGGTCATTCCGGAAAAAAACGCAGAAGTGACCGCCGTTGCAACCAATATTCCGCCTCCCGCGGTTCCGAATTTGCATAATATCCAGCTGCCCGGATTTGTCTGGAGCATTGCCGGATATGGAGCAAAACTTTATGCCGCGTGCGGCGAAGGCGGGGTTAAAGAATTTTCCATTTCCCCGGATGGGAACCTCTCTTGCCTCCGGGATTTTCCGGGATTTGCCATGGATTGCACCGTGTCAGAAAAACTTCTGATCGTTGCCGGAGACCGGGTTTTAAAGATTTATGACCGCAACAGCGGAAAGTTGATAAAATCACTGCCAGCCGCCGGAAATGCGCCCTATCTTCAGGTGCGTCTTCTGGGAGATCTCCTGTGTTGCAATGGCAAAGGAGGACGGCTTTATTTTCTGAATATCAGCAAGTTTCCGCAAATAAAAAACTGCGGCAGTGCATCCGGAGGCGGATTGCTTTATGGAGATATGCTGCCGGAAAGAAGCGTGAGCGGGAAATTCCCGGTCAACTGGCACGCCCGTTTTGTCCGGTGGTATGACCAAAACGGTAAAAACTTTGGACAGCTGCCGAAACTTCACCGGCGCAGCACTCAGCGGAACGGCATTACCGAAATCAACGGTAAATTTTTGTTGTTGGGGCGAAAAGAAGGGATTTTGCTTTCGCCGGAAGCTCCGGATAAATTTCAAATCGTTACGATGCACCCGGTGCATGCCGGAATTCCAACCTCTGATGGAAAGATCGTGGCAGTCAGCAGTCGGCAAAAGGGGGAAGTATACTTTTACAAATTCGACGGAAAGAGATTGAAAGAAGAGCCCAAACGCCGTATCAAACTGCGGGGGGCAGTTATTGGCAGAGTGGTATTTTACAACCAAAGGGCATATATCCCGGCAGGCCGGGAGGGAATATATTTTGAAAAGTAACAACCTGCGGCGGAGTTCAAGACTGCTATGAACTTGACCGGCGGATGGATCGCGGAGCATCCTCCTTCGCCTTGATGGCTACGGAGGACAGGAGCAAGATTGCCCTAAGAATAAAAAACATAACATCCTTACGCCCGCAAGGGCGCACTTCACACCTTCACATCTTCACGCGCCGGAGGCGCTCTTCACGCAATCAGCGTTCCGCTGATTGCCCATAAGGCGCCGCCGCAGGTCATTTCTTATGGGACAGCTGTAATAAAAAAACAACTTTTTTTCCAAAACACACTTGACAAATCGCACAACAAGGTATACATTATACACATGTTACATTTGATGTGGCGGGTTAGCTCAGTTGGTTAGAGCGTCGGAATCATAATCCGCAGGTCCCCGGTTCGAGTCCGGGACCCGCTACCACTTTTTTGTTGCCGGAGTGGCGAAATGGCAGACGCGATAGACTCAAAATCTATTTCCCTTTGGGAGTGTGGGTTCAAGTCCCACCTCCGGTACCAATGATTGAAATAAAAAAGAGCCGTTGCAAAACTTGAAGTTTTGTAACGGTATTTTTTTTGCAAGAGCGACCTGCGGCGCACCGGTCGTTTTCATGGCAGTTTTGAACACATACCCTCCGGGACATCAGTCAGAGGTATTAATGCGTCATCATCTGGAACTGAGTTTTTCGATGGAAATCTTTACGGTCAAACTGTTTTTGCCTTCAGCGGCAAATGCATCGTAGTGACCATTGCGGTTTCTTGCCGCTTTCTTCAAATCTTTCAGCGTGCCGTTCAAAACCTCGTAGGAGCAGACAAAGCCCTCAAATTCAACGGTCAATGTATTGCCGTTCTGCTGAACTTTGGTGTTGGTTTCTCCATTGAACCGGAACACCGGCAACAGACAGCGGATATCATCGCTTCCGGTGATTTGCATGGTCAGACCATCGCGGTTCAAAGTGTATTTACTGCTTACTGTTTTTTCTCCGGGGAAACGGCACTCAACTTCGGCGTGGGCGCTGTTTCCTTCGGAGTGGTGAGATTTAACTTTGTGCTTGACACTCATATCGGCAGCATATATCCATTTGCCGTCAACGCATACTCCGGGGGCGATGGACAACGGGAACGGGTCTTTGATGTCCACAGAGTAACTTGATTTTCCCGGACAGGAGACACTCATACAGATTTCTGACGGCGCTCCCTTTTTGTGGAGCCGGGTTATTCCGCTGCAATCGTAGTATTTTATTCCGTTGTAATATTGCCGTGCATCGTAATCATATTGTGCAGAATACTCTCCGGCGCGCAGGAAAAGCATGTGGAAATCGTCTGAAGTCTGCAAGGTCATGCCCTTGTTGTCATCAAGTTCGACCGGCGGAATGGATTCGTCGCAAAAGCGCGATGCCGCATAGAGAAACGATGCTGCAGTGATCATATATTTATCAAAGTATGCATACTTTTCACAGCCGTACTTACTTTCGATGGGAAACCGGTTCCGGATATGGGAAATCGGCTTTTTATCCAGCCAGAAAGAGATATTTTTCAATGCCCGGGCCACTGTGGCGCGGCATCTTCCGGCGTTTATCATATCGCCTTTTTTCGCAAACATTCCGGCGTAAAACTCCATCATCAGCGCAACGTGCGCTTCATTGTGCAGAAACTGGTGACTTCTGCCGCCAGCGGGCAATTCACCATTGACGGAGATCATTTCCAAAGTTGCAACGGCACTGCGCTCCAGAGCCTCCTGCCAGACATCCTTATATTTCCCCTGATATCCTTCGTGCAGCAGCAGGGCAAATAATCCGCGTGTAACAAAATCATAGACCATGGGACACCCCGGGTCGCGGTACATGCCATTTTTATCCAGATGCCGGATTTGAGAATATGCCTGCAACTCGATGACATCGTCGTTGTTTTCTGCAGTTGCTCCGGCTTTTTTACGCATATATTCGCTGAGCATACCGAAAGCTGCCCAGTTATGCACGATATCCTCTTTGGTTTTGGCAAGTTTGGTGTAACAGCTGTACGGTTTCACTTTCCGCAGATGACTTTTCCATTCTTCGATTTTTGCTGCCGGGACGGTTTGATTTTTCTCCAGTTCCTCCATACAGAAGATGATCTCCTTGATGGAAAATTCGTTGGCGGCGATAACTTTCGGGATCTGCTGACAGCAGAAATCCATCATCGCCATGAAGCGCTCCATCAAATCGGTTCTGCGGCCGTGGGCAATAAGGATACCGATATTGGCGGTCAACCGGGGGAAGCCGTGTTCGCTTAATCCTTCGCGTTTCACCTGATCAAAATAGCGGTCGATATGCGCGGTACTGTACGCAGAAAGTGTTTTCTCCATCAGGTCGATATAATGTGATTTTTTCATCGTGTTCTCCTCTTTAACAGACAAACATCCACTCAAAAGCAGTGCACTGCCGATAAGCAGTAATATCTTCTTCATAACATCTTCTCCTCGAATATGAGTTTTGTTTAAAATAGCACACTTTCAACAGATTTTCAACTTGACTGTAAAAATGTTAATAACTTTTTGCAAAGTTGATTGAAAATATCCAATCATGTGTGCTATATTGTATCAGTTCTCAGAAATACCGCAATTTTTTCATCAACCCCGAACCAGGAAAGGTCAAGATCATGGAAACTCCTCCACCGTATGTGAATTTGCCAAGCTCCCAACCCGAAAGCCGTTTTCTGCCGGCATTCCCGCCTCCAGCGCAACGCTGGCTGGTCAAAATAATCATTATAGCCATTGCTCTGCTTCTGTTTCAACTGCCGCTGTATATGATTGGAGAAGTTTCGCTTGAACGCAGTAAAAATCTCAGTCAGGTTGAAACTCAAATCGCGGATAGCTGGGGAAAATCACAGGAGTTGTCCATTGTTTCCAGTGCCGATAATGTGGCTGTCAGTGCAGAACTTTCACCGGAGATACGTTACCGGGGAATTTATCATGTACTGGTCTACACGGCAGCGATGCAGCTGGATTTTTCCTACTCCAAAGCTCCGGCAGGCGGCAAAGAGTATCTGACGCTTTCGGACATGAACGGCGTACAGTCAGCCTATGCGGAAATCAGCGGTGAAAAAATTCCACTTGCGGTCGATGGGAACAATCTTGTGCTTCCGGAAAAAATTACAGCCAACAGCAAATGCCGGGTGATCCTGAATTTCCGGGGCAGTCAGAGCGTGAAATTTGTTCCGAAAACCGAGAACTCGACCATCACCGTTTCCGGGGCTTGGGGAACGCCTTTCTTCGGCGGAGCATTTCTGCCGGTTTCACGCAGTGTGAAAAGCAACTCTTTCCGGGCAGAATGGAAGTTCAACAAGTTCACTGCGCTCAAAGGAAATTTTGCCAAGGTTGCGCTGCTTCTTCCGGCATCGCCCTATCTGCAGTGTGAACGCTTGATGAAATATGCCACATTTTTCCTGATCGTCTTTTTCTGTACCATGCTCTTCAGTGAGATCATCACCAAAACGGCGGTACATCCGCTGCAGTACATCGTTGCGGCGGCGGCGCCCGTACTCTTTTATCTCATGGTACTGGCGTTTTCAGAACACATCGGATTTACGGCGGGATATGTGGTCAGTGCCGCGACGGCAGTGTTGATGGTGAGCTGTTACTTCCGGATGTTTCTGGGCAGGATGCTTCCGGCATTGTTGTCCGGAGTGGTTTTTGCGGCAAGCTATCTGATCAATTTTGTCATTCTCCGCATGGAAGATTACTCTCTGCTTGCCGGAACCATCGTACTGGCAATTCTGCTGGCGGTGATAATGGTGCTTACCGGAAAAATCAACCGTAAAGAGATGCCGTAAAGAAATTTTGAAAAATAACAGTAATTGCTGTTGCACTCCCCGCAGTTTCGGCGGGGAGTGCTTTTTTTTTGCAGCAAAGCGGACTGGCAGCTGGCGCACTGCGAAGTGCCCTGCGAGAGCGAATGTTTTGAGTAGGACGTGTAGGACAAGTAGGACTTGCAGGACAGCCGACTGGAGTCAGCAGCAAAGTGGACTGGTGCGCACCGAAAAAATAAGCCACCGGCAGGTGGCGCCCCACACCACTACCCTGGTCGCCGCAGGCGACACACAGCCAGCCAAGCTTACAGGCGGCGATATCGCGACGTTAATGCGAGTTTTTCCAAGGCGGCGAGGGCGTGGGCTCACGCCCTCAACCGAGCCGACGTCCTACGGAAAGGCTCGCAGTAACAAGCGAGATCGCCGCCGCAGGTAATTTTTTATGACACAACACTTGACAAAACAAGCATGCCGCTGTAATTTATAACAGGGTGAAATAAATTTTCATAAAAAGAAGGATTTACATTAATCATGAAAAAGTTGCTGATTTTGGCAATAGCCGCTGCCGCGATGATTCTGAATGCAGAAGCATTGTTCTCCAATGGAAAAACCAAATGGAGTATCGTACTGCCATCTGAGAAGGATCAGGTGATGCAGTATGCCGCAGAAGAGTTGATTACCGCATTGCAAAAAATTTCCGGAGTAAAATTTCCGGTAAGCACCACTGCCGGAAAGAAGTTCAATATTTTCCTCGGAACGCCGCAAAACTCCCCGGTTATCGGCAAACTTAAAAGCACCCTCCGTCTGCCGGGGGAAAATGCCATCGACACCGTTGCCGTTTACGCTCAAAATGAGAATCTTTACCTTGCCGGGAACAATCCGCGCAGTGTACTGTACGCCGTTTATGCATTTTTGCAAAACCAGCTTGGCGTGCGGTGGTACTGGCCGGGGGACGATGGTGAATTCATCACCAAACGGCAAAGTTACACTCTCCCGGGAGCGCTGAAATACAACTACACTCCGCCCTTTAAGATCCGGGCATTTTCGCCCTGCCACTGGCATCGTCACGTCCCGACGGAGATCTGGTTGGCACGCAACTTTCTCAACGGGGACTCCCGAACGCTTTCCATCCGGGACAAAGCCGGATTCATCCGCATAACCGGAGGTCACCGCGTCACCGTTTACAATGCCAAAAAAGTTTTTGACCTCAAGCCGGAACTCTTTTCTCTCATCGCCGGCCGCCGGGACAGATCCGGTTACGCCGGATGCTGGTCCAATCCGGAATTCACCAAACAGGTGATCGACAACGTTGCCAAACTGATAAAAAAGAACAATGCCGAAATCATCAACATCTTCCCCGCCGACATCACTCAGCGCTGTGAATGTGAAAAGTGTTCCGTCAATCCCGACCGCTCCAGCCGTTGGTTCAACTACTATTACCAGTTGATAACGGAGTTGAAAAAGCAGTTCCCGAAACTGAAATTTGCCGGTATCGCGTATCAGGAATACCGGGCGATCCCGACCGGTGAAGTCAAAGGTCTTGAGTATGTGGAATATTGCCACTACAACCGCTGTTACGCCCACAAGCTCGACGATCCCAGCTGTAAAATCAATGCCAGAAGCATGAAAGAACTCCGCGCCTGGAAGAAAAAAGCTCCCATCGGCATCTACGGTTATGAATTCGATATTTTCAATCCTGCAACCATGCTTGCCAACTGGAAATCGACCGCCGATGCCATGCGCACCTATCGGGATCTGCAGGCGGTGCGGGTCAAAACCGAAATGTCCGTCTACTATCCCAAAAATACACCGCGCGCCAAGCTCACTCCGCAAATCAACCGCATTGCCAACTGGATGTGGGCGCAGCTGGTGTGGAATCCGGATGCCGATGTTTCCGCGCTGCTCAAAGATTGGTGCCAAACCGTTTACGGCAAAGAAGCCGCCCCCTTTATGTACGCTTATCTTGATGAGATGGCGACCGCATGGCAAACCCAGAAAAACCATCCGACCTACTTCGGCAGAACGCCGGTCGGCACGGTATCATATCTTTTCAATGACAAGCGGTTGAAATTCTGCCGCACCCAGCTGGCAAAAGCGGCAAAGGCGGTAAAAAAATCCTCCAAACGTCATCAGGATGAAGTCAAACTGGAGACCGAAATTTTCTCTGCCTGGGAAAAGTATTACAACCTCTCCGGTTCCAAGCCGACGGTCATGCCGCCGTATCAGCCGGAGGCAAAAGATTTTGCCAACGCGCTCAAACTGCCGCTGAAGGTCAAAGAAAACAAAGCAGGTAAACAGTCCAAACCGACCACGATGAAGGTATTTTGGACCGATCAGGCGCTCCGGCTCGAAGTCACCGCCATGGAACCGGATATGAAAAATCTCCGGATGGCAGCCAAAGAACATGACGGCAACGTCTGGAAAGATGACTCCGTGGAGATCCTGCTCGATCCCGGTGACGGTCAGCCTTTCCGTCAGCTGGTGGTCACCGCCGGGGGAACCCGCTACGATGCACTGGCAAACGATGCCGCGTACAACCCGGAATGGAAGGCAGTCGTTACCCGCGCCAAAGACCGCTGGACAGCCGACATCACGTTGCCCTTTGCAAGTTTCAGCGGCAAGGATAAAAAATCCTGGCAGCTGATGGTCATTCGCAACAGCAAACCGGCGGCAATCGGCTTCCCTGCCCCCATGCACATGGATATTTCCAGTGCCGGAACCATCTGGTTCAGCAAAAAAGCCTCCACAGAAAAGACGATGGCATTTATCACCAAAGCCAATGCGCCGTCAGCATTTGATGCCTACCGGAACTTCTTCTTTGACAACGGTTGGAGCTGTGATGTCGCCAGCGGGGAAAAGGCGGCAAGTGAACTTGATCTTACCGGAAAAAAACTCATTCTGCTGGAATCGTACCAGACCCGTTTTTCCGACAAGTTCTGGTCGGAAAAAATTGCCCCGGCAGTGAAAAACGGAGCAACGCTCATCATCCGCAGTTATTTCTGGCTCGATATGCTGGGTAAATCACTGGGGGATGCATCATACGCCGTCAAGTGCAAAGAGGACAGCCACAAGATCCGCCGTCCGGAATATTTCGCCCCCGGCTTTGCCGATAATGTCCACGATCTCCGCAAGCGTTACCGCAGCTGCGGAACTGTCACCTTTTATCCCAAACATCCGGAACTCTGGACAACACTGGTTGCCCAAAAGACCAAAAACAATACCCGCGGCAATGCGGTCATTTGCCGCAAGTTCGGAAAGGGTAAAATCGTCATCATCGGACAGCCGCGCGGAGGTTTGTTGATTATCGACAACATATTAGCTTACGATCCGGATGCAAAATATGATGAAAAACCGGCAAAACCCGTAAAAAAAGCAAAATCCGGCAGAAAAAAACTTAAAACTGTGAAAAAATAAATTTAAAGATGTTGCATTTATACAGAAAGTGTTGTACATTATAAGCAGTTTGTAATGTAAAGAATCTTGTTGCCCGCGAGGCGCTGCCGCGAAGGTTCAGAAAAAAGGCTGAACTCGACCGGCGGATGGATCGTGGAGCAAGGTTGTGGGTAAATCAAGGTGACAACGAAGGAGTGTACGACTGTACTCGACTGAGTTGGCATCCGAAGATTTGCCCGCAAGATTGCCCGCGAGGCGCCGCCGCAGGTTGTATTTTTACAAAAAGACAGTCACAATAAATAAAGGAGAATATTATGGCTGATTTTGTAACCAAATGTCCGCGTTGCGGAATGGATGTCACTGCCAAGTCGGAGTGGGTCGGCATGAACGTTGCCTGCCCCGGATGTCAAAACAATTTCACGATCCAGCAGCCGGGAGCCCCGGTTCCCCCGCCCCAGCCGCAGGCGATGCCGGGTATGAACGTCCCCCCGCCGCCTCCGCAGCCGCAGGCGATGCCGGGTATGAATGTTCCCCCGCCGCCCCCGCAGCAGGGTTTCAATCAGCCCTATGGTGCCGGAGCTCCGATTCCTCCGCCGCCCCCGCAGCAGGGTTTCAATCAGCCCTACGGTGCCGCTCCGATGATGCAGGGAATCAATGTTGAAGGTTCCAACTGGTACGTTGACTACAACGAAGCCCAGCAGGTGCAGAAGTTCTACACTACCATGTGGATATTGATGGCAGCATCTATTTTGACCTGCGGTTTGACTGGTATCGCCGGAGCCGTTTTTGCATTTATCCTGCTCTACAAGTTCTGGAAATTCATCCCATACCAGGAGAGCTACTATGTCACCACGCCGGGAAAAGCGGTCGGCTTCTGTTTTATCCCCTTCTTCAACCTTTACTGGATCTTTGTAGCTTACCGCAAACTGGCGATGTTCTATCAGCGCTACACTTCTGCGCCGATCGTAACTTATGCAACCACAATGTGTATCTGTTCTATTGCCAGTTGGATTCCGTACCTCGGTTGGATTGCCAGTATCGGTCAGATTGTGTGTTTCTTCCTGTTGTTCAATGAACTCAAGAAGATCGTTGTTGCACTGGGCAACCGTTCTTTGAATGGCGGAGCTGCTCCCGGCTACGGAGTGCCTCCTGCTCCCGGCGGTTACAATAACTACTGAGCTGTAAAGCTGAAAAAAGCGGCAGGTTTTGTGAACCTGTCGCTTTTTTTTATTTTCTGAAACTGGCGCAACTGACAGCTGGCGCGCGCTGAAAAAACGCCGCAAGGCGTCCTATAAGCCACCGGCAGGTGGCGCCCCACACCACTACATTGGTCGCCGTCAGGCGACACACACTCCAGCCCAGTCCATAGGCGGCGATATCGCGACGTTAATGCGAGTTTTTTCAAGGCGGCGGCGAGGGCGTGGACTACTGTCCTCAACCGAGCCGCCGTCCGCAGAAAAGGCTCGCAGTAACAAGCGAGATCGTCGCCCCTCAAAGCTCAATTTCCAGCTTGCTGTGGATGCGCTTGACCTTCTCCAGGGCTTCTTCAACGGTAGCAGCACGGGCAAGGAGAACACCGAGACGGCGTTTGCCTTTGAGTTCGCCTTTGCCGAAAATACGCATATCGGTATCAACTTCAGCCAAGACCGCTTCAAGGTTGCCAAAGCTGACGGAGTTGGAATCGCCGAAAACCTTGATCGCTTTACTGGCGGAAGGACCGTGGAACGCGATGTTGGGGATCGGCAAACCAAGGATGGCGCGGGCGTGGAGATCAAATTCAGAGAGATCCTGAGAGATCATCGTCACCATACCGGTATCGTGCGGACGGGGGCTGACTTCGCTGAAGATGACCTCGTCACCGCAGACAAAGAGTTCCACGCCGAAGATACCGCGGCCGCCGAGAGCAGCAGTGATTTTTCCGGCAATCTCTTCAGCTTTCTTGCGGGCAACGGGGCTCATCGCCTGCGGCTGCCAGGATTCCTGATAATCGCCATCGACCTGATGGTGTCCGACCGGTTCAAGGAAACTGGTTCCGCCGACGTGACGGACAGTGAGCAGCGTGATTTCAAAATCAAAGTTGACAAAGCCTTCCACGATAACGCGACCGGCACCGGCACGACCGCCGGACTGGGATTCGTTCCAGGAATTTTCAATATCTTCAGCGGTACGGATCACGCTCTGACCGTGACCGGAGCTGCTCATCACCGGCTTGACCACGCACGGCATGCCGATTTCGGCGACCGCCTGCTTGAATTCATCGTAGTTGGAAGCAAAACGATAGGTGGAAGTCGGGATACCCAGCTCTTCAGCGGCAAGACGGCGGATGCCTTCGCGGTTCATAGTAAGCCACGTTGCGCGGGCGGTGGGGATGACGTTGAAGCCTTCCTCTTCCAGTTTGATCAGCTCCGGAGTGGCGATAGCTTCGACTTCCGGCACGATGTAATCAGGTTTCTCCAGTTCGGCGATACGGCGCAGTTCGTTGCTGTCGAGCATATTCACCACATGGCAGCGGTGCGCGACCTGCATGGCGGGCGCGTTGGGATAACGGTCAACGGCGACGACTTCAACGCCCAAACGCATCATCGCGATGGCGACCTCTTTACCCAATTCACCGGATCCGCACAACAACACCTTGCATGCGCTGGGAGTTAACGCTGTACCAAGTTTCATAATTTTTCCTCCATTACTTCATTGTGTTACGATAAAATATCATACCTTCGGCAATACCTCTTGCCAAAAGTTCTACATACGCTGCACTGTTGAGTTTGCGCTCCTCCGCCCGGTTGCTGATAAAACCGATCTCAACCAGAACTCCGGGCGCACTCAATTCCCGCAAAACGACAAAATTTGCCCGCTTCACACCCCGGTCATACGCCCCGGTGCGGCGGATGATCCCACGCTGGATCTGATACGCCAGCGCCAGATTGTTGTTATCAAAACCGTTGCCTTTCTGCAAGGAACGCTGTAATTTTTTCGCTCCGCTGGATGGCGCATACGCCGGGGTCAGACAGTAGGTCTCAACTCCGGAAACGGAACGGTCGCGCGCCGAATTCACATGAATGGAAACAAAAAGATCACTTTTGTGACTGCGCTGAATAGCGCCGATACGTTCCAGCGGGATTTTTACATCTGAACGGCGCGTGTACATGACACGGTAACCCATTCCGCGCAATATCTGTCCCAAACGCAAACCGACCCGTAACGTGATATTCTTTTCCCGGGAGAATGCGCCCATAGCTCCGGGGTCATTGCCGCCATGCCCCATGTCGATGGTCACTGTGGCAATGCGGTGTTTGCGCAATGTTCCCGGATAAAGCAGCGGCCGGAACGTTTTCACCCAGTCGAACTTGGACAGATACGGACGGTCGTTGATGTACGCAACGGGAAAATTCAAATCGACTTTGGTTCCGTTGATAATGCTTCTGCGGCTGTTGCGTTCCACCGAGCAGGTAAAGTAGCGCGCCGCAAAAAAATGTCCCCTGCCCAGCCGTGATGCCCGGGCGCCGTTCAACTGCAGCAGACGGCAAAAGTCAAACGTCTGCCGCCCGTTGATAACTCTCTCCGGAACAGCAGATGCCGCAACTGACAGCAAAGTGAAAAACAGCGCCGCAACACTAATATTACGCAACTTGCTCAACGCCGGACTTCCTCAAATTGAATACTGTTGGTGTAATCATTGCCGGCGGGATACATGGCACAAAGTCCATTGCCTATACGCACATGTTCCACCAGCGACCCCAGAACAAATGCCCTGCTCTCGCATACTGCATCCTGCCACGGCAAATCCAGTGCCAATGTCGCCGTCAGCGCCGCCGAAAGCGTGCATCCGGTTCCATGAGAGGTGTATTTTGGCACATCTGCCATCAGAGAGGATATTTTCCACAGCGAATTTTCCGCACAAATAACATCCGTCACCCGGCGCAGACCGATTCCTTTTACCGCTTCCGGAATCAGATGTCCGCCCTTCAGCCAGACCGAACAACCGAATTTATCAGCAAGCTCCTTTGCCGCATCGCACATATCGGCAAACGATGTCACTTGCCGCTGCAGAATAAACTCCGTTTCCGGCACATTGGGCGTAAGCCACGATACACACGGGAAAAGCTGACTTTTCATCGCTCCGGCAACATCACCTGTGAACAATCTGGCTTCCGAAGTCGATATCATCACCGGGTCACAAACAAGTTTAAGTTTGAACTGTTTCACCGCCGCTGCCACAGCTTCCACGTTCTCTGCACTCCCGAGCATACCGCTTTTGGCATACGCAAGGTCAAAACATCCGGCAACCATCCGGATCTGCTCTGCAACACCGGCGGCCGGGATAAAATCGATCCGGCTGACACCTCGGGGATTCTGGCATGTCACTGCCGTTATCGCACTGCAGCCGTAGACACCGAACGCGCTGAATGTACGCAGATCAGCCTGCACTCCGGCACCGCCGCCGGAGTCACTGCCGGCGACAGTAAGCGCGACCGGATAAGATTTTTCAACAGTTTTTTTTCTTTTCTTTTCCATAGACTTGCTATCGGAGCTTTTATGCATTATATTGTACCAGTAACTAAATTACATCCAAAAACGGAAAAAAACAACCGAAATTTTATGACTTTGAACAGAATATTTGCAATATTTTTGATAACGGCACTATTTTTTGCGGCAATGCCCTCTTTGCACGCGGAAATCTCGCTCTCCATGCGCAACGCGTTGGATAACGATCTTTCCGACGGGAAGGATGCTTCTTACCTCCGTCTGGCACTGCGCCGGATCAATCAGCTTGCCAAAAAAAGCGGCATCAGAAAACAGGAGATGAAGGTGCTGTTCAAAATAAATTCCCGCAAGTGGGAAATATATGCCGGGAAAAAAATCGTCATCATCATGGTTCCCGGCACGCACACCCAATGGCAGAAATCTTTTGAGTTGCGGCGGAAACTTTTTGCCATTCTCTTTTTCAGCCGCTTCAATCTGGACATGTCCCCCGCTGCTGCTGTCCATTCTCTTCCGGTATGGATGTGCGCCGCGCTTGATGAAGCGATGGAAGGCAAAGCCAACGGCGAACAATACCACTCCGGAAACAAGGATTTTTTCGCTCTGCGTTCCATCGTCAAACATTCCGGAAAACTGCCGGATTTCACTGCACTGCCCGCTTTCGATGCCCTGCCGGAACACAGCGCCCAGCGCATTGTGTTCAAGCAGATGTCCCGTTTGCTTCTGGAAACTGCCGCCGAAAAAAGACTGCTTGCCAATATCGTTGCCGATTGCCGCAACGGCAAAGCTCCTGACAACTTTATTTCCACGTTTTCCAACGCACGGGAAGCTCAGTCCCAGCTCTCCGATCTGGCGATGAAACTCCTCTTCTCCCGCCGTACTCCCCTCCCCGCTGCCATAATGAACCAAAAACTTGCCGAACTGGACAAAATCACAATGCCGGAACTGGACAAAAATTCCGTTCCAAACGGAAAAATGCTGACACTCTCCTTTGCCCAGGCCAACGCTCTGCTCTGCTCAACGCCCCGCCCTGATCTTGCCGAAATACGCCGTTACTGCGCCGCCCAGTGCCGACAATTCGCCATGCACGGCTCGTTTGCCGTAAGCAAACTTGCGTCCAGACTCATCCGCGCAGCCGCCGCCATCGGCGAAGATGAATCTCTGGCAACGGAGTTTGCTTCCGCCGTAAACGACATCAGACAACAGCTGGCACTGGAAGAAAAAATCGAACGCTCATTTATGCGTCAATATTTTTCCACGCTCCCGGTACAACATCTCTACAAACACCACTTTAACGTCTGCTCGCCGGAATTTATGCATCTGTTGACCCGGGAAGTTCAACGTTATCTGGAAAACACGGAAAAGGATTATCTGCAAAATTATTAGGTGTCATTTTTTGTGAAAAATACCACCTGCGGCGGCGCATTGTGCGCGAGGCGCCGCCGCAGATTGTATTTTTTGTAAAAGTTATTAAATAGAGGAAATTTTTATGCTCAAAGAACAAATCATCATCATCGGCAACGGCCCTGCCGGATGCAGTGCCGCCGTTTACGCCGCCCGTGCCGGATTGAAACCCCGCGTTTTTGCCGGTGACCTCCCCTGCGGACTGTTGACTCAGACCAGTGAAGTTGAGAACTTCCCCGGCTTCACCGACGGAATCGACGGACTCGATCTGGTAATGGCAATTCAGATGCAGGCCGAAAAATTCGGCGCCGTGGTCGATTATGACACCGTGACCGCCATAAATTTCACCCCCGGCAAACATACGCTTACCACAGCTGACGGCAGAGAGTTCACAACTCCTGCCATCATTATCGCCACCGGTGCCGTCCCCCGTTTCACCGGCGTTCCCGGCGAAGAGCGTTTGCGCGGACGCGGAGTGTCCGCCTGCGCCACCTGCGATGGAGCGTTCTTCAAAGGTGTCCCGGTCGTCGTTGCCGGCGGCGGTGATTCCGCCATGGAGGAAGCCCTCTTCCTCACCCGCTTTGCCTCCCATGTCCATCTGGTTCACCGCCGCGACACCTTCCGCGCCTCTGCAATCATGGTGGAACGCGCCCGGGCACACGAAAAAATCACCTTCCACCTCAACAGCCTTATCACCGAAATCACCGGAAACGATGAAGTTGACGGCGTATTGATAACCGATAAAAACACCAACGCCACCGAACTTATCCCGGCAAAAGGTTTCTTCGCCGCCCTCGGTCACATCCCGTCAACGGCACTCTTCAAAGCCGCAGGTGTCGCCACCGATGACAACGGTTACATTGTCGTTGAAAACAACACCTCTTTGACCAATATACCCGGTGTCTTTGCCGCCGGTGACTGCATGGATCCCCGTTACCGGCAGGCAAGTGTCGCCGCCGGTAACGGCGTAAAAGCTGCACTCGATGCCGAAAAGTATCTTGCTGACTATGCCGCAAAGCAACAGTGAAAATTACCGCATAATCCGCAATCCGCGCCGGAAAAGCATCGCATTGCGGATCGCTCCGGACGGGGTGCTGGAGATCCTCGCCCCGCCGGAAGTTCCGGAAAGTTTTCTTGCCCGCATCCCCACTGCGGAACGCACTGCCATTATCCGCTTGCGCCAGCGGACACAGGCATTACAGCGGCCGGAACTCTCCTTTGACGAAAACAGCCGTTTTGCCCTGTTGGGAAAATTTTATCCGCTCAAGCAGACTGCCAGATTGTACTGTTTCGATGGAGAACGTTTTCTCATTCCGCGCGGCAGTGATGAGGAGATGAAAACCGAACTGACCTCTCTTTATCAGGAGATGGCAAAAAAATATATCTTCAAACGCTGCACGGAACTGCAATCATGCTGCAATCTTCATCCGGACAACCTGCGCCTCAGCAGTGCCAGCACCCGTTGGGGATCGTGCAATTCCAAGCGTACCATCTCTTTCAGCTGGAAACTCATCCAATGCCCGCCGGAATTGATTGATTATGTGATAATCCACGAACTTGCCCACTTGAAAGAACTCAACCACTCGCCAAAATTCTGGCACATCGTCGCCTCATTCTGCCCGGATTACCAGCTGCGCAAGAATCAACTGAAGGCGTTTTCCCGCCGGCTTCCCCCGCTTTAAATTCAACTCCACAACTATCCCATAAAATCAGCGAAACGCTTGTTTTTCATTTTTTCAGCGGAAGAAAATTGGATTTGGAAAAAGTGATTTTGTCAGATTTTGTTTTGCGAAAAGCAAAACGCGCGTGCGCTATGCGCCGCGCCACCAGTGGAAATGCGTTCAAATGCTTTGTCGCGACCGGCGGATGCATCGTGCGGCAAGGTTGGGGGGAAATCAAGGTGATGCCGAGGGAGTGTACGACTGTACTCCTATGAGAGACTAAATTTCAAGTGTTGTTTGCAAAAAAATCGTTAAAAAAGTTGATAATCAGCAAAAGATGATTCAAAAAGGTGTGCTCCTATGAGAGACTAAATTTCAAGTGTTGTTTGCAAAAAAATCGTTAAAAAAGTTGATAATCAGCAAAAGATGATTCAAAAAGGTGTGCTTTTGTCTTGCTCCTATTCGCGTTCTACAAT
>JAFTRX010000082.1 GCA_017462015.1 Lentisphaeria bacterium | reverse complement strand
CGCGGCTTACTGCTCGGCTTCCTCCGCCCGCGCTGAATTTCTTCAGCGCGTCCGCCGGCTGTTGACCGGCGGTTCGCTTCGTCCAGGAGCGCGCGCTCGGCGGCAACCGCCTCGCATCACTATTCCAAGACGAGGTTTTGCAACAGCCCCATAATATCTTGAAAAGGGATGAGGGTGCGGTGGAAGAGAAAAACCTCTTTTCCCGTGAAAAGAAGTTTTTCCCTCCTCCTGCGCAATCTCCCCTTATTGGGAACACAGCGTTCCAGTTAAAGTTGCCTGCTGACCAACCGACTTTCAAGCTGATCTGAATGCATGAAACATAGCATTGCTTTACATTTTTTTCAACGTGACCTTGCCGTTATTCACAGAAAATAATCTGTTGCGGCAGTGTTTTGCTTCTTTTGTTTATAAGATGGCTGATCCAAGTTTATTTCTCAGCTTGAAAAAGTCGGATGGATGGTGTAAATTATAGAAAAAGAAACTGATTGGTTGGTTTTTTGTGTAAAAACATCGTTTATGGAGGTTTTTTATGATTTATCCTGAAGCAATTACAAGTACGGCGGAGTTGGAAGAACTTCTGGCTTTGCCGCCGGCTGGGTTGGTGGATATGATGCGGCGCATCGATGGCGATATTATGATTCTCGGTGTCGCCGGAAAAATGGGAGTTTCCATGGCGCATCAGGCGGTGGAGGCTATCCGCGCCGCCGGGGTGGAAAAGAAGGTTTACGGCGTTGCCCGCTTCTCCAATCCTGCTGATCGGGAGAAACTGGAGAGTTATGGTGTTGAGACTATTGCCTGTGATTTGATGGATCGTCAGGCTGTCGCCGCTTTGCCCAGAGTCAGGAACATTATTTTTATGGCCGGGCGCAAATTCGGTACCGGCGGCAGTGAGGAACAGACCTGGGCGATGAACATTCTGGTTCCGGCAAATGTTGCAGAACACTTTTCCGCCAGCAGGATCGTGGCTTTTTCCACGGGATGTGTTTATCCGATTGCCGACATCAAAAGTTGCGGCTGTAACGAAAGTGTCACTCCGGAACCGGTGGGCGAATATTCCCAATCCTGCCTCGGGCGGGAACGGATTTTTCAGTATTATTCCAATAAAAACGGAACTCCGGTGCTGCTGTTCCGTTTGAATTACTCTGTTGACTTGCGTTACGGTGTACTTCACGACATTGCGATGAACATAAAAGAGGGCCGTCCGGTGGATAATACGGTCGGATATTTCAACGTTATCTGGCAGGGTGATGCCACTGCCGCCGCCTTGCGTTCTCTGGAACTTTGTGAATCGCCCTGCGCGGTTCTCAACGTCACAGGTCCTGAAACGGCATCGGTGGAAAAATGCGCTCTTGCCATGGGCAAAATCATGGGTAAAGAGGTCGCGTTCAAGGGCGAAACCGGAACCAGAGGTTATCTCAATGATGCCTCCCGGATGTGCCGTTTGTTCGGTTATCCCCGGGTCTCTCTGGAACAGCTGGTCATCTGGCAGGCGCAGTGGCTGGCATCCGGCGGCGTGTCGATCGGTAAACCGACTCATTTTGAAGTCAATGATGGAAAGTTTTGAAAGCTATGAAGACGATATCGGATATTGATGTAAATGTCCTTGCCGCGTTGCGGAAGGGAACCGTTATTCCGGCACAGCCGCTGGCTCTGGATGAGAACCGGAAATTTTCTCCCCGTTACCAGCGGGCGTTGTGCCGTTATTATATTGATGCCGGAGTCGGCGGTATTGCGGTGGGAGTACACTCTACCCAATTTGAGATACGCAAGCCGGAGATCGGGCTTTTTGAACCGGTATTGAAGCAGACCGCCGGCTTTATCGACGAATGGTCGGAGCGTACCGGGAGGAAGATTTTGAAAGTCAACGGTATCTGCGGCAGAACGGAACAGGCGCTGTATGAAGCTGAGTTTGCATCAAGTTGCGGTTATGATGCCGGATTGCTGAGCATGAGTGCGTTTGCAAACAGCAGTGTGGACGAGATGCTGGAACATTGCCGCAAGGTTGCGCAAGTGATGCCGGTGATAGGTTTTTATCTGCAGCCCAGTGTCGGCGGCAGGATACTGCCTTACGAGTTCTGGCGGGAATTTGCTGAAATCGACAACGTTGTGGCGATCAAAATGGCGCCGTTCAACCGTTACTGCACGCTGGATGTGGTGCGTGCAGTCGCGGAATCCGGCAGAGATATCACTCTTTACACCGGTAACGATGACAATATTGCCGTCGATTTGCTGACCGCATACGAGTTTGCCGGAAAGAAAATGCAGATAAAAGGCGGATTGCTTGGCCATTGGTGCTGCTGGACGCGTAAAGCGGTAACGCTTTTGGAGGAGATCCATTCCATTGTCGATAATGGTGGAGATGTTCCGGCAGAACTTTTGACCCGCAATGTGCAGATAACCGATTGTAACGCGGCATTTTTCGATCCGCGCAACCAGTTTGCCGGATGTATTCCCGGAATCCATGAGGTGCTGCGCCGTCAGGGGTTGCTTCAGGGAACGTGGTGTCTGAATCCGGCGGAAGTGCTTTCGCCGGGGCAGAGTGAAGAGATTACCCGGGTGCATGATGCTTATCCGCACTTGCACGATGATGAATTTGTGCGCGCAAATCTTGAAAAATGGCTGAGTGACTGAATATGCAGCAGCGGGCGATAGAAACCCGGAAGCGGATATTGGATGCGGCAGTGATGATTTTTTCGGAGAACGGTCTTAATGGAGCGACCGTCGATGAGATCGCTGCCGCAGCCGGAGTCAACAAGCAGCGCATATACGCGTATTACGGTTCTAAAATGGGGTTGTTTGAAGCGGCGTTGCTGGCGGTATTTCAGCAGGTTGAACTTTTTTCAAAACAAAGTGTCAAAGCCGCCGAAGCCGATCCCGGAAATATGACGGAGATCATGTTGAAAAATTTTATCCGGGTACATGCGGAACATCCGGCATTCTGGAGATTGCTTTCCTGGGCGAATCTGGAGGGGGCAGGGGTGGCATCACTGTATCAGGCGCGGAAAAATGAAAATCGCAGTTTGCGTATTATCTTTGAGGCGGCGGTAGAGCAGGGGACGATCCGGGACTGTTCGTTTGAAAGCTGGCTGTATACACTGCTTGCAGTGTCGTATTTTTACTTTTCCAACCGGATGACGTTGACACACACGCTGGACGTAGCGCTTACCAGCAAGGAGTGGGAAGAGCGTTTATGCAGTGACTTAAACTCCTTGTTCGGGGCGGCGTGTCCTCGTGCGCGCCAACGTCGTCAGCGGCAGCACTCGTGAACACAAGTTCACGTCGGCCGCCGCTTTCTTGTTGTCATCGCACGATCACCACGCCGCTTGCAGAGCGCATACCAGCCAACTGTCGCTACTCACTCCAAGCGCTATTGTCGGACGAGTCCGACCTGTCCGACTCGTCCGACACTCACTTCCGCTCCACGTGGCACTTCGCAGTGCGACAGCCACTCGATCAGCTTATGCCAGGGCGAGGGTGTAAGTGGTGGATTCAGATTTGTCCCATTCCAGTTTGAGCGTGTAGGTTCCGGCGGCGAGGTTTTCAAAGCTCGTATCAAGTTCATTGCCTTTTTTATCGACAAAGACGGCATCGGCACCTGCGATTGCAAGCTCTTTGCCGACATCATTCTTGCTGACGGTGAACTTGATGAAATCCACGTTGTCAGAACCGCCATTCCAACTGCCGAGCCATCCGGTGTGATCGCCCGATTTGAGATCCCACTTGACAGCTTTTTTGACACTGTCGTCACTGTTTTCGTACTTGGTGGTGCGGAAACCTTCGGCAGTCGCGCCCAGATTGAGAACTTTATCTTTATTTTCCAACGTTTCGTAAACACCGCTTGCGGCAACGATTTCGCCTTTGCCGGAGATGAAACTCCGGTCGAAGTCGCAGGTTAAAACGAGCGTACCGTTGTTGACGAACTTGTCTTTCGTTCCCTCGCCCATATCAACTGAACCCAGACTTAAAACCGCATTTTTGTTGATGGTCAAGGTGTCGTTTCCGGACGTTCCGGTGTAGCTGTCAATCGTGTTGAAGCCACTCTTTGCAGTAACTTTATTGACGTTGCTGACATCGGAAACGATACTGCCGGAGAGGGTCAGCGTGGAATAATTCTCCACATTTCCGGCAGTAGAACCGGTCATGGTGACACTGCCGGAAAGTTTGTCTTTGCTGTCCGGCGAGGATATGATATCCATGACTTTACTGTCGGTAAGCGTGACTTTGGCAATACCGGAAATCGTTCCGGCGAAAGAGTTTTTCGCCGTCAGCGTTCCGGTTGCTTTGATAGTCTCCTCATCGTCAGTGATTTTCTCTATGATGCCAAGTTCAATGTCACCGGCATCTGTGCCGGTCAACTTCACCGTGGCAAAGCCGGAGATATCGCCGATACCGGCATCGGAGGCGGTCAAACTTCCGGAACGGGAGAAGGTTTTCGTGGTCGACTCTTCGCCGTCTTTCAAGGAGTACTTTTGGGTATAGGCTTCTCCCCGCGTGATATCACCGGTTTGGCTTTGAGTGATTTTTACGGTATTGAAGCCGGTAATAAAGCCGGCTTCGGAGTTGTTTTTCAACGTGACACTGCCGGAAGCGGAACAGGTTTCCGTGCGGGAGACAGTACTGATAATATTGTCGATATACTTTTCGTTTTCAGTATTTTTGACATTGGTACTGAGCAGATTTTCCACCGTACTGTTATCCAAGGTTACAGTTGAATAACCGGAAATCAAGGTTGCCGCAGCATCAGAGAGCATCGCTTTGCCGGTAACTGCGGTGTTTTGAGTGTAGGTCACAGTTTCCGTGACAACGCCTTTTTTCTCCGAAGTTTTTACCGTTTCGGAAGCGCTTTCCTTGCCGCCGATGACGTGGCTGACCACAGCACCATCGGTGATGCTGACCGTGGCAAAGCGGAGAAATTCAACGTCTCCGGCATTGATACCGGAGATGGTCACGGTACGGGACGGGATCGAATTGAAGTTGTACCGGTTATCGGGGGTATCCGCATTACCGGCGATCACTTCAATATTGGCAGGAATGGTGGAAACCGTCGTCTTGGAGTCAAGCAGAATTGCGATGGTGCCGGTGGCATCTTCCAAACGGGAGAATGCATTTTTGCCGAACTCAAGAACGATACCATTTTGCGTTTTGCCGTTGATTTTGGTTGAGAAACTCTTTTTAATGAAGTTGTATTCCGAATCGACCGGATCGGAGAAGTGATCGATGTTGTCGATTACCACGGAGGTGACTTCAGAAACATTACCGGCATCATCCACGGTTCGGAAGAAAATTTCTCCGTTGACCGTGACGACCAGAGCGTCGTCATAGGTTTGATAATTTCTGCCGTCAAAGCTGTATTCGATGGTGCCCTCTTCGCTGGAAGCGATCACGGTGACACTTTCAACGGGACGTTCTGCTTCATCGACCGTAACGACCGGGGCATCCGGGGCAATTTTGTCGATGTTGCTGACAACATAAGTTGTAATTGCCGAAACGTTACCGGCCTCATCGGCACTGCGGAAACTGACGGAACCGTTGTCGGTAAAAATGATGCCGCCATCGTAGATAAACCAGTCGCTGCCGTTGATGGTGTATTCATTGCGAACGGCATCAGGTGCAAAGACCGCTGTGACAGTAACATTGCAATTTGTGGGCGTGGTGATATCCGCGATTGCAATGGGGGCATCCGGCGGGATAATGTCGACGACATTTCCGGAAATGTGCAGTGCGAGTTCCGAATTGCTGTTCACCAGTGTATAATTTACATCATTGTAAGTAAGCGTTGCACCGTTGACGGTGAGTGAACCGTAGGTGATTGTTCCATCGCCAATGGTGAGCGTGCCGGAGAAGTTTGCGGCATTACCGGCGAGTTTGTATGCTCCTTCTGCTTGAGAAGCGGAAACGGTGATGCTGAAACTTCTGGCATCTAAATTGGCAATATCGTCAACGATGACTTTGTCAGTGGTTTTGCGTTCACTGATATTGAAGGTAACATCCGCGTTTGAGGCATCGACCGTTCCATAAGTCCGAACCGTTCCGCCGTAAACATGTTTTCCGGTGAGGATGGCATCGGCTTGGAGGATGAGCATACCAGGCTTGCGCAAAGTCAGATTGTTGAGAGCAGCTGCATCGTAAGCCGTGATATATGCCCCGTTGACGGTTGTATTGTTGGCAACTCCGCCATTATACACACATATCATACCGGCATCGCCATTTTGCACGGCGTTGTTGAGAGTACCGCCGTCGAAAATACCGACAGAACCTCCGACATTGACCAGATCGTTGATAGTTCCGCCTTTGTCAGCGCCGACCCAGCACCAATCTTTATCCGTGGTGATGTTATTTATGACCGCATTTTTGCCGCGCGCCCAGATATTTCCGTGGCTGTAAACCATAACTTCGTTGGCAGTACCGCCCTCTTGGACGAATACCCTGCCGCCCTCGTAAATATGGGTGTTGCTGGCAATACCGCCATCAAAAATTCCCATGGAACCGGGAGCGGGTGAGTAAACTCCTCTGCCGGGATCATCGTAATCGACATATTCTGCTCCGCGCAAAGTGGTGTTGCTTGCCAGACCGCCTTTGGAGACGTAGATAAAGCCGTTGCTGTCAACGAGCGTATCTTTGGCAGTACCGCCATCGTAAACGAACATTTTGTTGTTGTTTGTGCCGACGATGGTCTCACCGGTAAGGACAGTACCCTGCTTGACCAGCTTGTCATCTTTGAAGACCTGAACTTCATCGCCTTTATCAACGCTGATAATATTGCCGATGGTCAAGGTGAGATTTCCATTGACCTGATCGAGCGAGTAGGAGACATTGTTGTAAACAAGGTCGTTTCCGTTGACCGTGAGCGAACCGTAGTTTACTGTACCATCGCCGATGGTGAGTGTGCCGGAGAAGTCGGCGGCGTTACCGGCGAGTTTGTATGCTCCTTCGGCTTGAGAAGCGGAAACAGTGATGCTGAAACTCTTTGCTTCCAGATAGGTAATGTCATTAATGATAACCCTGTCAGCAGTAGTACGTTCACTGATATTGAAGGTAACATCTGCGTTAGAGGCATCGACTTCACCGTGGACTGCAACTGTTCCGCCGTAAACATGTTTTCCGGTGAGGATGGAACCGGCTTGGAGGGAGATCCAGCCGGGTTTGCGCAAAGTCAGATTATTGAGAGTTGCACCTTTTTCTGCCCAGGCGTAGGTTCCGTTAATGGTGGTGTTGTTGGCAACACCGCCAGTGTAGACATTGAGTCCGGCGTGGATGCTGTCAGGAGACTCGTTCAAAATGGCATTGTTGATAGTACCGCCATCAAAAATGCCGACCGAACCTCCGACATTGACCAGATCGTTGATAGTTCCGCCTTTGTCAGCGCCGATCCAGCACCAATATTTGTCGGTGGTGATACCGTTGATTACCGCATTTTTGCCGCGCGCCCAGATATTTCCGTGGCTGTAAACCATAACTTCGTTGGCAGTACCGCCTTTACTGACGAAGGCTCTGCCGCCCTCGTAAATATGGGTGTTGCTGGCAATACCGCCATCAAAAATGCCCATGGAACCGGGAGCGGGTGAGTAAACTCCTCTGCCGGGATCATCGTAATCGACATATTCCGCTCCGCGCAAAGTGGTGTTGCTCGCCAAACCGCCTTGGGAGACGTAGATAAAACCGTTGCTGTTAACAAGCGTATCTTTGGCAGTACCGCCGTCGTAAACAAACATTTTGTTGTTGTTTGTGCCGATGATGGTCTCTCCGGTAAGGACAGTTCCCTGCTTGACCAGCTTGTCATCTTTGAAGACCTGAACTTCATCGTTGGTCGGGGCAGCGGCGCCGATGGTCAAAGTAAGGATCGAATCGGTGACGGCAAGGGTGTACTGCTGACCGCCTGCGGTAACGGCATTGCCGTTGACGGTGAGAGTTTCGCCCTTGATGGAGATGGTCTGGTTGAAGTTGGCGGCGTTACCGGCAAGTTGGTAAGTGCCGTATGCTTGATTGTCGGCAACGGTGACGGAATAAAAACTGGTTCCGGAAACGTTTAATCCGGTAATATCGTCAACGATAAAGGTGTCATTGACGGTACGTTCACTCAAGTTGAAGTTGAGTTCGCCGTAGACATCCGCACTGCCGGTGACAGTGACCGTACCGCCGAGGATGGTCGTATCCCAGAGTTGAGTGCCGTTGGCGATGGTCAAACTGCCGCCGGACTTGATTTCGCCATTGTGGATGGAGCCGGGAACATCAACTGCTGAAACATCGGCAACTCCGGAAACTTGAGCAAAACCACCGGAGGAGACCAGCAAATTGGTCACTTCGCCGCCGCTGATAATGGCAGAACCCTGATCGTAAATGGTCACATCTTTAGCACTGCCGTGCAGCGCTTCCGGGGAATCATCTGCGGTTGCGGCGTACTCTTCACCTAAAACCCGGAGTACGCCCCCGGCATTGATATCGACATCCTGGACGAAACCTCCGCCTTTGATCCAGACAGTACCGTTTTTGTTTGCAACTGCAGTTCTGGCAACTCCTCCGGATGAGACCCAGAGACCGCCATAGGCGTTAGCAGTAACATTGCCGGCAAAACCGGAATTTTTGACTAGCATGTGTCCGAAATAGACAGTCCCGTTACTATTGCTTCCATTCAGTTCAGCATTGGTAGCTGTTCCGGAAACGTACACATTTAAATGTCTGCTTGCATTTCCGTAAATATTGTTGGCAATTCCTCCAGAACAGACGGTCATATTACCATTGGTCAATGTCGTTTGTTCGGCGCTGCCATAGACAACAAATCGGCCATAAGCGGTCATAGAAGTGTTGCTGGCAAAACCTCCGCTGTATACGCACATGCTTCCGTTGTAGCCGTTGATAAGAGTATCATTGGCAACACCGCCATTGGAAACGTAAACGTAACCGCTGGAGTTGATGAGCGTGCTGTTGGCAGTACCACCATCGAAGACACGCATTACGTTGTTGCTGCCGGCGATGATCTCTTCGCCGGTAAGGACGGTACCCTGTTTGACCAGAGTACCGCTGGAATAAACCTTTACCTGATCTCCGGTCGGTTCCGGAGTGGAGGTGCCGACGGTCAAAGTAAGGATCGAATCGGTGACGGCAAGGGAGTACTGCTGACCGCCCACGGTAACGGCATTGCCGTTGACGGTGAGAGTTTCACCTTTGATGGAGATGGATTGATTGAAGTTGGCGGCGTTACCGGCAAGTTGGTAAGTGCCTTCCGCCTGATCGTCGGCAACGGTAACTGTGTAACTGACACCGCTCAAGTTGGCAATGTTGTCAATTATTACTGCATCGGCAGTTGTTCTTTCATTGAGCAGGAAATCCACTGTTGCCTCATTGCCGGTACAGGCATTCAACACCAGCATGTTGCCGCCGAGCTGAATGGTTCCTTCAAGTTTGGTATCTTCGATTTCGAGATAACCGGCGCTGTGGATAACGGTATCTTTTACCACCGCATTGGATGAAACGGAAATATAGGCGCCATCGTTGACGATGGCGGAGCTGACAATGGTTCCCCGCCAGCCGCCTTCGATGAAGGTTCCGGAGTGCAAGGTGGTTCGGACTGCGACACCGCCGTTCATCAAGTGCAGGTGTCCCTTGAAAATTTCTGTATCATAGGATGAGCCGTGCCACAAGTTCATGCTGCCGCCGGAGATGATTGTGTTGCTCGCATAGGCGGAGCTTGGACCGACATAAAGGTAACCGCCGTAGATGGTGGTATTACTCATGTTGCCATATTTTGAAACATGAACCGTTCCCCCGGACATGATGGTGTCAATGGCTTTTCCGCCGTCATAGATGGATGCACGACCTCCATAAAATGTTGTATTTTCTACGAGACCGGTGTTGATGACGCGCATTTCATTGTTGCCGGGTATTTTCTCAATGACTTCACCCTTGAAATAATCTCCCTGCTTGACCAGTGTGTCGCCGGAGTAAATAAGGACATTGCCGGTCGGTTCCGGAGTGGAGGTGCCGACGGTCAAAGTAAGGATCGAATCGGTGACGGCAAGGGTGTATTGCTGACCGCCCACGGTGACGGATTCTCCGTTGACGGTGAGAACTTCGCCCTTGATGGAGATGGTCTGGTTGAAGTTGGCGGCGTTCCCGGCAAGTTGGTAAGTGCCTTCCGCCTGATCGTCAGCAACGGAGATAGAATAAAAACTGGTTTCGTAAACGTTTAATCCGGTAATATCGTCAACGATAAAGGTGTCATTGACGGTGCGTTCACTCAAGTTGAAGTTGAGTTCGCCGTAGACATCCGCACTGCCGGTGACAGTGACTGTTCCGCCGAGGATGGTCGCACCCCAAAGCTGAGTGCCGTTGGCGATGGTCAAACTGCCGCCGGACTTGATTTCGCCATTGTGGATGGAGCCGGGAACGTCAACAGCTGAAACATCGGCAACTCCGGAAACTTGAGCAAAACCGCCGGAAGAGACCAGCAAATTGGTAACTTCGCCGCCGCTGATAATGGCAGAACCCTGATCGTAAATGGTCACATCTTTAGCACTGCCGAGCAGCGCTTCCGGGTAATCATCTGCGGTTGCGGCGTACTCTTCTCCGTAAACCCGGAACAGTCCACCGGAATTGACATATACATCCTGCGCATAACCTCCGCCGGAAACATAAAGCCTTGCGCTGTTATTGATTGTAACATCGGATGCTACACCTTCATTTAAGGCACTAACGCCACCGCCTGCGTTGACAACCGTGTTGATTGCTGTACCGCCGCCGAAGATGTAAACGAAACCGCTGGAGGTAATCACCGTGTTACTGGCAATACCACCAGATTCGACGTAAATATCAGCTCCAGAGTTGATTGTTGTATTGTTGGCAATGCCGTTGCTTCCAATGCGAAGCCGACCTAAGCGGTTGACAACCGTACTATTGGCAATACCACCGTCAGATACGGCAAGTCGACCGATTGAATAATCGCTGTTACCTGCGCAAACTGTTTCGTTGGCAATGCCACCGCTGACGGCGGTAACCCAGCCCGCGGTGAGAATCGTACTGTTGGCAGTACCACCAGCGGAGATACGCATTACGTTGTTGCTGCCGGCGATGATCTCTTCGCCGGTGAGGACAGTACCTTGTTTGACCAGAGTACCGCTGGAATAAACTTTTACCTGATCGTTGGAAACGGACGACAATTCTTCTTGTTTCATAATAAAATTCCCCACACATTATGATTAACTGTTCTATATCATCATGATATAATCTAACACCATGATGATAGAAAGTCAAATTTGTTTTGGAAAATTTTTCAGAAATTTGTCGAAGCGGCGGCTGGCGCACTGCGTGAGCGCCACTTGGAGCGGAAGTGAGTGTCGGACGAGTCGGACAGGTCGGACTCGTCCGACAATAGCGTTTGGAGTGTGTAGCGGATTGGGCTGGCAACACACTCTCCAGCCAAGTCCGTAGGCGGCGATATCGCGCCGCTAATGCGAGTTTTTCCAAGGCGGCGGCGAGGGCGTGGACTATTGTCCTCAACCGAGCCGCCGTCCGCCGGAAAGGCTCACAGTAGCAAGCGAGATCGTCGCCGTTATTTAAGCAGTGAAGCGGCGCTGGCAATCATTGTGTCGCCAACGGTGCGGTCGGCAAGGCCGCGGCTGGGGCTGGTTTCATAACCGCCGTTGCCGTAGTGATGGGAAAGACCGACGTAACCGACTTCACCCATGCCCAAAGCGGCGATGAAGGTGTAGCGGTATTTTGAAGCGTTACGGATGGCGTAACCGATTTCGACAAAGGGTTCAGCCGGGAGGGAGACGAAAGCGATGCTGTCACCGAAGGTGATCGCCATCTGGTCTTCGATACGTTTGCCGGGGATGGGATTTTCGCGGCAGTCGATCGCTTTTTCCGCAAAGAGTTTCTTTACCGCAGGAACGCCCCGGGCGATATCTTCGCTGGTGAGGTCTCTGCCGGGTTCCATGACGGCATCTTTGTTTTCTTCGTAGACGCGTTTGGCTTCGGCATATTCTTCATCGGTGAGCTTCAAGTAGGGAGCTTCAAAGGTGGTACGCTTGACGGTGATTGCTGTGTTTTCGACCTTCTGCAGACGGTAAAGCGCGGAGATGACTGCGTTGGCGTAGGCTTTACCGATGCGTTTGGCTTCGGCGTAACTGGTCTGGTCGGCGGGGGTGGAGACGTCGAAGTGGTTGATGTTGCCCTGAGGGGCGATGACGGTCATGACGGGGATGTCGTAACCGGCGTGCTGCTGGATCTCGACTTCCATGCGTCCGGGCCAGTCAGCGGAGACCATATCGCCGCCGATGGTGTCGGTGTGGTTGGAGATGTTGGCAATAAGCAGGGCAGGGCGTTCATCCTGACGGACTTCGAGCATAAGGATTCTGGGATCGATACCACCTTCGGGGTGGTCGATTTCGGGGTTGAGTTTGCCGGGGTTGGTGAGGGTTTTGCCGTTTTTCATGATGTAGCGGCGGTTGAACGCGAGAGAGGAGCACTCGGTTTCAGTGGCGTAAAGTTCTGCCGGAGCGAGGGAGGCGAGGGCATCGCGGAGGGCGGCAACGGTTTTGGCTTTGACGGAAGCGACATATTCATCATCGCAGGAGTAGCCGAAGAAAGGTACTACATAAGGACCGGTATGGGTGTGAGTGGCGCAGTAAAGCACGTTACCGGCAAGCGGAGAGTTTTCGGCGGCGAGCATGGCATCGATGTCGCGGCAGAAGGAGGCGTAGAAGAGGCAGAGGTCATAGGAGACGATAGCGGTGTAAACACCGTTTTCGCGGAAAACAGCGGCTTTGATCGCCAGGCGGTCAAGGGCGCCGCGGTTGGGGCGCAAATTGAAGTAACCGGCGAGGGGAAGTCCGCGTTTCGGGGTGATGTCTTCTTTGGCAAAGCCGAATTCAAAGTTGCTCATAGTAAAAAACTCCTGTTGTTTTTGTGGTGTACAAACGAATCCGGTTAAAAATACTGCCGATGGAGGATTTTTCAAGCGAAAAAAAAGATTTTTTTTGAAAAAAATCTCAAAAACACTTGCAAAAATCAAAAAAATGAATATAATAACGCGCGTGTGATTTCAACAAAAACAAGGATTCAGTATTTATGAACAAAAAACTCCACCATGGTGGAGTGAAGCGTACCCGCTTCACTCTTATAGAACTTCTCGTGGTCATTGCCATCATCGCCATTCTGGCGGCGATACTGCTTCCGGCGCTGCAGAGTGCGCGGGCGCGGGGGCAGGCCAACAGCTGTCTCAACAACACCAAGCAGTTTGCGCAGAAGTGGGCGCAGTACAGCAACGACTTTGATGACCAGCTTTATCCGAGTGTCTTGAATGGCAGAGGGTGGCCGGCAGACCCCAATCTTTCCAAGAGCTGGTCGGAAAATGCCAGTAAAGATCCGTATTGGGGCGGCAGTCTCAAAACAGAAGCGCGCATGTACAATAATAAGACTGCCGGCTTCAGAACTCCGCTTTTGGAGTGCCCGACTGCACGGGCGAAAAATAAAGGCATCCGTTACAATATATTTGTCATAAGAAACTGTTATGCGTACAACTTTTTCTTCAATCCGCGGACCAATATCGGAAGTTTGGCAACGCCGAGCACGTCACTGGTGAAGATGAGCCAGATCAACAATGCGTCCAAGGCGCTGCTGCTTTGCGATGACTGGGTGAATCCCGGTGCGGCGCAGACCGCGCGCGGCGCTTACAACACTGACGGCGATAATAACAAAGGTAATGCGCAGGCGTTTTCGTGGATCGGCCCGTCCGCCGGAACCAGCACCGGAACCAATGGTGCGCATGGAGTGAATACCAACATGGCGTTTGCCGACGGACATGCCAACGGACAGAGATTTTTCTATGGTGTTGCCAGCGGTACCGCCAATCGTTATCTGCCGGTATCGTGGCGGCGGGATAAAGAACTTAAAGAACTTATGTGGTAACACGCCGGATCGCAGAACTGCTGTCGGAGCTGAAGCTTGCGGCAGCTTTTTTTGCGGCTAATTTTGCGGTATTGCTTGACAAACAGTGTGATATGTGCTATTTTATAGACAGGGTTCGGTTTGTTTTTGTGATAAAGGATGATTAGAATGAGTGATAAATCCATTTTTCCCGCCAGCTGGCGGGTGAAGCGTGCACGCTTCACCCTTATCGAATTACTCGTGGTCATTGCCATTATCGCGATCCTTGCGGCTATTTTGCTTCCGGCGTTGCAGCAGGCACGGCGGCGCGGGCAGAGTACCGGTTGTTTGAACAATTTGAAACAGCTCTATGTGCCGTGGACGGAGTACCAGTCGGAAAATGACGAGTGGATACTTAACAGCTATTCGACTGTTCTCAAGAGTAGTGGTAAAATCGGTTCCCAGAGATGGTTTGAGTACCTCATTACCTACAAGAAGGTGGCGTATACCGTCGGAAGTGCGTATTATGGAGCCACTGTGCAGGGAAGTGTTCGTACTGTGCCGATTTTGCGCTGTCCTTCAATGAGTTACGCATACGGTTATAATGGTAACTACCGCATCGTGTTGAGTTACGCGTACAACTGGTACATGGGCGCATGGAACTTGAGCAGTAAAAATTTGCAGTTGGGAAGCTCCTTGTACTACAAAAAGAGCAGTCAGCGCAACGTATCGGTCAAAGATACATTGTTGTGGAGTGAAAAATGGAAGACCGGAAAGAAGTATGAAACCGGCGAGACCTGGCTTTTTATGATGAAAAGCAATGTCGGTCAGTCGATTTTCAGAGATAAAGCGCATCCCGGCGGTGCCAATCAGTTGTTTATGGACGGCCGTGCCGAAACCCGCAACTATATCCGGTTGTACGACAAGAGTTTGTATGTCTGGGCGGCGCCGTCTGCAGATAAAATTTATACGGTTGAGCAGAATACTACTGCTCAATAATTTGAGAGTGTCATCATAAAAAAGAGTGTTGTTATGAAAAAATCAAGTCATCCCGCCAGCTGGCGGGTGAAGCGTGCACGCTTCACCCTTATCGAACTTCTCGTCGTTATCGCCATCATTGCGATCCTTGCAGCGATACTGTTGCCCGCAGTTCAGCAGGCGCGAAAGCGCGGTCAGATGACCAGTTGTACCAGCAATTTAAAGCAGGTAGGTCAGTATGTTCAGCTCTATTTGCAGGATTATCAGAATATGCCGCTTGACTGCAATAAGGTCGGCAGCAGTTTGAAAGCCGGTGTGCCGTTTATCTTGAATAAATTGTACGGTCCGTACAAAAAGTTGCCCAAAGGTACCGACTGGAATGCCAATCAGGGACGTATGATAATGACTAATACGCCGTTCACCTGCCCGGATGGAACGGAAAATGAGGCGTTCAAGTCAATGTATTCAACCAGTTATGTCGGAGTGACGATGGCATTTGTTGAGATGAAAAATCAGGATTTGGTCAATCTTAATTACCCGTCTTTTGGCGGCCGTCCGCGTTACGATGTGCAAAAGTGCAGAAAACCGCAGCGGCTGCTGCTCTTTGCCGATCATAACAATTATAACGGTGCCCTTTATGATGAAGGCCGTTTTATCTACGGACATTCGCAGTGTGCCGTTTCGTTCCGCCATCCCTCCTTCAACTGCAACTGTCTGATGGGCGATGGTCACGTCGAGGCTTATAACCGCAACGACAGCAACGATGACTACTATTACAGCCCGTGGAAGAAGGCGCATTACGAAAACTTCCCGATTTACCGGGCAATCAACAAGATGTAAGCAAAACGTATGAAAAAAATATTGATGGTATTGTGCCTCTGCGGCATGATGCTGCCGTTGTTTGCAAAGTACAAGGTTACGCCGCGTCAGCGTTACCGTGCCACCTTTGAAGCGCGGGCGACCAAAAATATTTTTCCTGAAGAGTTCCGCTGTCAGGGCGTGAAACTTGATTATCCCGGTGTGTCGCTTCAATTCACCGACAGCAAAAACCGGAAATATGTCCGTATGGCGCGGGGAAATTTTTTCAATCTCCACAGTAAAGAATTTGTTCCTTGTGCCATTGAATTTTATGCCGGAGAAGGCATAAAAATGGTCAAGCTCGTCCCCAGACATGCCGAAGTGCGCAATGTGAAGATCGTTCCGGTCGAAGGGGAAAGCAATCTGGCTGTCCCGCTGGATCACCGCGTCTCCGGTCAGGTGCGGGATTTTTACCTCACCCCCGGCGGGATCGGCAAAGGGATATACGATGTCTGCTTCGGAAAAATCTACGGCGACCCCATCCCCGTTGAAGGCGGCAAGCGTTACCGTTTGACCGTGTACGGTTATGCCGGAGTTTCCCGGGCATTGCGCGCCGGATTGGAGTTTTACACCCACGACCGGGGCGGCAGAGGAGCCACCGTGCGCGGCAGCCGTACCCAGATCCAGATCAAAGGTAAAAATAAGCAGGTCATATATAATTTTAAAACCCCGGCAAAGACCCGCTGGCTGCGCGTTACTATGATGTGGGGTTTTGTCAAAAGTTATAAGTTGGAAGAGATCAAATAACCCCAAAAAAGGATAAATCATGAAACGTTTTCTCTCAATTGTGCTGCTGGTCAGTGCGTTTGTGCTTGCGGCGGCTCCTTCCCGAGCCATCAGCAAGAGTGACAAATCAGTAAAATCCCGGAGTGTCGGAGTGGCGATCGCATCCAAAGGGAAAGCGGTTTCCTCTATCGTGGTCGATGCCAATGCCAACCGGACAGTGAAGTTCGCGGCAAAAGAGCTGCAGAACTACTTTCACTTGCTGACCGGCGCCCGGGTTTCCGTCCGTCCGACTCTGCCCGGCGGAAAAACCTCTTCCTTTGTTTTGGGTACAGTCGATTCTCCTCTGGTCAAAAAGTTCGTCGGCAAAGATGCCGCCAAATTCAAATATGACGGCTATGCTGTCGCTGTCAAAGGCAATACCGTAGTCATCTACGCCGCCACTCCGCGCGGCGTGCTCAACGGTGTTCACCGCTTCATCATGAAGCACACCGATTTCATCTGGGTGCGTCCGCTTGGTCAACAGGCGATATACTCCGTCAACCCGGATTTGAAGCTCAACGTCAAAAGCTATTGTGATAATCCGGTTTTCCGCATCCGTTCCTGGAGCGCGAACTCCTGGAGCCGAGAGTTTGAAGTCTACGTTTCCCGCCTCTGCAACAACCACGCCCGCCGCCCGGATAAAAAACGTCTTAATGAACAGCTCGATCAGGCTTTCCTGCTCGAATTCGGTCAGGGCCACAACCTGACCAGAATTTGGCTGCCGCTGAAGAAATATGCCAAAACCAATCCCGAATTCTATATGCTCAATAACGGTGAACGCCGGACTACCGGACGGGTTCAGCTCTGCTACACCAATCGCAAAATGTGGGATGTTTTCGTCAAAGAGTCGCTCGACATCATTTCTAAACTTCCCAAACATTACGGCCGCGTCAATATGCTTATTGAAGATACTCCGTCAGTTTGTGACTGTGACGAGTGCCACAAACCGATCACGCTCCCGGACGGCAGTGTTCTTAAAGACACCGATGAAGCCTTCCGTTCGACCCAGTACTTTATTTTCCAGAACTATGTGGCAGAAAAGATTTATGAAAAATACCCTGAACTGGAGATAAAAGTCTACGGCTACTTTTTCACCGCCGTTCCGCCCCAGGTCAAGATCTTCAAAAATATCGTCGTCAGCTTCTGCCCCTACGTCCGCAACGACAAGGAAACTCTCCACGGCAAAAGCAATACCAAGTGGCTCGCCCGTACCAAAAAATATGCCGAGATGAGTCCCAATGTCATCTGGAGAGAATACTACTACTGTTTCGCCAAGTTCCCTCGCGCTCAAGCCAACGTCATCGCCCAGGATTTGCGCTATATCAGCAAACTCGGTATCATCATGGTGTTCCCGGAACTTTCCTGGGTCGATAACCCGAAACGGGGCAACAGCGAATTTTCTGATAATGATTTCTACACCATGGCAGGTGCTGAGTTCTGGACCATTAACCAGCTCTACTGGGACCCGGCACAGGATCCGGACGAACTGCGCAACGAATACATCAAGCGCGTTTGCCGCGAAGGTGCGCCCGGAATGCAGAAGTTCTTCAAGATCCTCCGCGACAGCTGGTTCCTCGATCCCACTCCGGCATCGTTCAACGACACCTACAAACGCGACATGGGCTACTACGTCGTGCGCAAAAAACTGGTCGAACCCTGCCGCGCCGCGCTGAAAGAAGCCGCCGCCGCAGTCAAAGATCCCCGTTCCAAAGCGTGGATAGAAAAACTTACCGGTATCTTTGAAAAATGGGTGAAGTGTTCCGACAGCAGTATTGCTGCTGAACAGAAAGTTCCCAAAGCTGAAGTAAAGGGTTTCCCCGGTTTTGACTTCAACTCCGGAGTGTGGGCGAAAGCCGGCAAACTTTCCGACTTCACCCGCATGGGCAACTCTTCGGTCAAAGCACCCGAACCGACGGAAGTCAAGGTCATTCACAACGGCGAAACGCTCTACGTCGGTTTCCGCTGCGTGATGCCGAAGAAAAGCAAACTTGTCGGCAAGAGTCAGCTCGTTCCGGAAAGTTTCCCCTCCGGCGACCACGCTGAAATTTTTATCGCCAACAAGGATGACGGTTACTACCATCTGGCGTTCAACTTCCACGGTAAAAAATATGATGCCATCGGCACCAACCCCGATTGGAACACCAAATGGGAGGTGAAAACTCAAGTCGGTAAAAACGAGTGGCGCGCCGTGGCGATCATCCCGCTGAAATCAGTCAAACTTGCCATCGAGCAGGATAACCGGGTGAAAGCGACCTTCTACCGCTGCCGTACCGGTCAGGGCAAGCACAATGTCCACTCTTCATGGACGGGCAGTCAGGTGCACTCGGTCAGTTCCTTTGGAGAGTTGGTGTTCCTTCACGAGTGAGTCCAGCGGCGGCGCCTCGCGGGCAATCTTGGGAGCAAATCAGCGGACTTATCCTCGGTCGAGTACAGTCGTACACTCCCTCGGCTTCGCCTTGATTTACCCCCAACCTTGCACCACGATGCATCCGCCGGTCGAGTTCAGTTTTTCTGAATCTTCGCGGGCGCTTCTTGCGGGTAAAACAGCATGCTTCCAGCCTTGTTTAACTGCGCTTAAGTGTGTTCCGGGGATTTCCGCTTCAAGACTTCAACGAGTTTTGAAGCGGTTGTTTTTCCTATGCCGGGAACGCGGACGGCGATTTCCGTAGCGTCAGCTTTTGCCAGGTTCCGCAGTGAACCGAAGGCTTTCAGAAGCTGGCGCTTTCTTATGCTTCCGATACCGGTGATTTCATCCAGCAGCGAGGTGTCGATGCGCTTCTCGCGCAGAGAACGGTGGTAGGTGATGGCAAAGCGGTGCGCTTCATCGCGCAGAGCCTGAAGCATCCGCAACGCGGCATCGTGGCGGTCAAGCACCAACGGTTCACTGCGGCCGGGGAGAAATATTTCCTCATTGCGTTCGGCAAGTCCGATAACTGGAAGCGGCGGGCATTTGATGGCGATCAGTGCATCGATGGCAGAAGAGAGCTGACCCTTGCCGCCATCGACCACCATCAAACCGGGCAGGGGACGTTTTTCATTTAGCAAACGGGAAAAGTGGCGGGTCACCACCTCTTTCATCATGGCGAAATCGTCGCTCTGCATAACCGTTTTTATCCGGAAACGGCGGTACGCCTGTCGATCCGGTCTGCCGTTGGTGAATGTGACCATACTGGCGACAGCCAATGTGCCGAGAATGTTGGATATATCAAAGCAGATAACCGTTTCCGGCGGCGCGGCAAGTCCGAGGTGGCGGGCGAGCGCATTGATCGCCGCAGTACCGGGAGGAGTTTTCTGATCGGGGAGCGACGGGTTGTTAAAAGAGCGGTTCTTCTTGCCGAATACGGCATCTATGTTGAGTGAAACATCCCGCAAACGTGCCGCTTTTTCAAAGTTCTGAGCGGCGGCGGCGGCGAGCATTTCCGCTTTTATCGCTTCCCGGATGGGGGCGATGTCACCGTTGAGTACGGCAAGTGCCTGATCGAGTTTTTCCCGGTACTCTGCAACAGTCACGTTGCCGGTGCAGGGGGCGCAGCAATCTTTTATCAGCCGTTTGAGGCAGTGCTTGCGCGTTTCCGGCGTTGGATCATCGTCGCGGCAGCCGCGCAGACCGAAGTGGGCAAGGAGAAACTCCCGGGTCATCTTCAAGGCGGAGCCGTGGGGGAATGGGCCGAAATAGAGGGCGTTGTCCGGTTTCCGTATCCGGGCGAGTTTCAACGTCGGAAATTTTTCACTCTCATCGACCTTCAAGAGCAGATAACGCTTGTCATCGCGCATCAAAATGTTGTAATGCGGGGCGTAGGCTTTTATCAGACGGGACTCAAGAATGAGCGCTTCATCTTCACTGTTCACCACCTGATAGGACCACTCGTGTATGGAGTTTATCAGTGAGCGCAGTTTGGCATCTCCGGTACGGCGGCGGGAGGGCTGAAAATAGTTGCCCAGCCGCTGCCGCAAGCTCCGCGCCTTGCCGACGTAGATCACCTTGCCGAAACGGTCGCGGAACATGTAGACCCCGGGCTTTGCCGGGATCTCTGACGGGTGGTATTCGTCGAAGCGCATTATTTCAGATTCAACACATCCTGCATGTCATAGAGACCGTTGGCGGCACCCTGCAAAAATTCGGCTGCCCGGAGGGCGCCTTTGGCGAAGGTATCGCGGCTGGAAGCCTTGTGAGTCAACTCCACGCGTTCACCGCCGGCGGCGAAGATGACAGTGTGGTCGCCGACAACATCGCCGCCGCGCAGGGCGTGCATACCGATTTCATGTTTGGTACGCTTGCCGACTTTACCGGCGCGGCCGTTGCGGACGACTTCATCATAGTCCCAATCTTTCGCTTCGCAGATGACCTCTCCCAGACGGACAGCAGTGCCGCTGGGCGCGTCGATCTTCTGGTTGTGGTGCATTTCGACGATTTCGACATCGAAGTTTTCTCCGAGGACGAGGGCGGCTTCCTTGACCAGTTTGAAGAGCAGATTCACGCCGACACTCATGTTGCCGGAGACAACGAGGCGGCCGGATTTGCCGAGTTCTTTGAGTTCGGCACGCTCTTCATTGCTCATGGCGGTGACACCGCAGACGAAAGCGGCGTTGTTGGCAACGGCAACTCTGGCACATTCCACCGCGCCGGAAGTGGCAAAATCAATGACCGCATCAACTTTGGCAGAGGCAAAAACCTCTTCCAGAGAGGCGCAGATATTCACGCCGAGAGCCTGCACTCCGGCAACCGTTCCGGCATCCTGTCCCAACAGCGGACAGCCATCCCATTCCACGGCTCCGGTGACGGCAAAGTTTCCGCTTTCAACGGCGTTGGCGATGATACGGCGGCCCATGCGTCCGGCAGCTCCGATCACAGCAATATTGATCATAGGTTGATTCTCCTTGTTTTTAGCATTTCAGTCTTTGTCAGTGATATAGTATAACTCCAAAAAAATAATATTCAAGTTTAATGGAGGATATTTGCGGTTTTAACTTGAAAAAACAGCATTTGTGTGATATGGTATAAACACATAGTGTACCAAACTTCAAATTTTTAGAAAGTGAGCGTTTTTATGATAAAAGCAGCAGTCGTCGGAGTTACCGGATTCGGTGCCACACATTACAATGATTTATTGCGTGAATATGAAGCCGGAAGAGTACAGCCGGTCGCGGCAGTCATCATCAATCCGGATGATGCGCAGGACAAAATCGCGCGTTTGCAGGAAATCGGATGCGATATCCTGCCGGACTTTGATTCGCTGATCGCCAAATACAGCGGCAAACTGGATATTTGCTGCATCCCCACCGGTATCGCCATGCACAAAAGTATGAGTGTTGCCGCCGTGGAAGCGGGATTCAATGTTTATGTGGAAAAACCGGTCTCCGCTACCGTCGATGAAGCGCGTGCCATGACCGCCGCCGCTGCCCGTTGCGGAAAATTCATCGCTGTCGGTTATCAGAATATGTATCAGCCGGAAACGCGCCGCGTTAAAGAGATCCTTACCTCCGGTATCATCGGCAAGGCAAAGAAGTTGAAATGTTACGGCATGTGGCCGCGCAGTTTCGCCTATTACGGCAGAAATAAATGGGCGGGCGCACTGGTCGGTGCCGACGGCGCCCCGGTGTTGGACAGTCCCTTTACCAATGCGCTGGCACATGATTTGCAGTTGCAGCTCTTCTTTGCCGGATGCAGTTTCAACGAGATGGTACGTCCGGCGCGGGTGCAGGCGGCGATGATGCGTGCCAATAAGATCCAGAGCTGTGACACTGCCAGTATCCGGATCGAAAGTGAGTGCGGAAAAGAGTTGATCTTCACCGTTACCCATGCCAGCAACTTCTCCAGTCACCCGGCGCATATCATCGAGTGCGAAAAAGGCGAGATCCATTTTGCCCGCTGCACACCGGCTTCCTGCAAGGTGTACAACGCTGCCGGTGAAGAGATCGAAGATGTGCCGTTTTCCTCTGCGGTGCGGCAGAATATCTGGGATGCGCTGATCGACCGTATCAATGGAAAAGATGCATTTATCTGTACGCCGGAGATGGCGGCGGTCCATACTCTGGTCAGCAATGCCGTGTTTGACAGCGCGCCCATCGTTGATGTTCCGTCGGAACTGGTGAGTACTGTTACTTTCGATGAGACCGGTGTTGAACGCAACGTGGTTTCCGGCATTGAAAAGATCATCCGCCGCACCTACGATGAAGAGCGTATACTCGATGCGTGCGACTACCCCTTCATCCGTCGCGGCGAAGTCTTGGATATCGACGGTTACTCCTCCTTTGAAAACAGATTCGGGTATGGTAAATGAGGATCCTCAACAGGTATGTCGTCCGCAGTTTTGCGCTGGCATTTTTCATGGCAATATTGATTTTGACCTTTGCCATGACCGGTGCTAATCTGGTCAAAGTGCTGGACTTTGTTTCCCGGGGCATACCGATGTCGGTGTTCGGGACTTACACGCTTTACATGCTGCCGCGGATATTGACTTTTACCGTGCCGTGGGCGGTTATGGTGGCGGTGATGCTGGTCTTCGGACGTATGTCCGCTGACAGCGAGATCACCGCTATGCGGGCGTGCGGAATATCGATTTTGCAGATCATCAGTCCGCTGTTGTTGATAACCATCGGGTTGACTGCCGTGTGCATCTATTTGCAGGTGGAAGTCGGCCCGCCGCTGCTGGGAAAATCCCGTACGATGTTGGAACAGGCGGGATTGGAACGGCCGCTGGCGATGTTTGAACCCGGTCATCCGCTGGTTATGAAATCCGGCGGCAGTCTGGTGGTCATCAACATCGACAACAAGCAGGGGGATAAATCGGTGCAGGGAATATTGCTCTGTAAAGCGCGGGTGAAGGATAACGTTATTGAACAGACCATCACCGCCGACAGCGGCGAAATCACTGCCGATGATGCAACTCAGATGATCACTGTGGTGCTGAAAAACTGTATGACCAGCAACGTTTCCAGCAGTGGAAATGCTGATTCCTCCGAAGCGGTTGACCGGGTTTTTTCCGAAGAGCTGGTGTTCAAGTTCAATTACGGCAAAGAAGCCAACGCCGGACGGGTCAGTGTCCGGGCGAAATATATGCGCCTTGCTGATCTGCTGGGGGAAATCCGCCGCTTCAAGCGGGTGAATATGCCGACTCTGGATTTGGAGATCGAATTGAACAAACGCATCGCGTTTGCCCTTTCGCCGATAGCATTTTTGCTTCTCGGTATGCCGCTGGCGATCCGTACCGGACGGCGGGAGACCAGTGTCGGACTCTTTATCAGTATCGTGTTGGCGGGAATATTTTTCATGTCGATCATCATGTGCCAGAATCTGGATAACTTCCCGCGCCTTTATCCGCAATATCTGTTGTGGATACCGAATATCATCTTCCAGACGCTGGGGGCGATTCTGACCTGGCGCATATCGCAGAGGTAAGATAGAGTGAACAGCAGTTTCGACCGTTTTTTCCGGGTGTTGACGGTGATATTGGCTATCGCCGTGGTCTATTTGTTTTTTACGATGATACAGACCCTTGACCGTTTGCATTTGAGCAATATGAAAGTCATTGCACTGTTGGAAAATACAAAGCATCCGGAACGGACGGTGACAACTGTTTCCGCTGTGGCGGCTGTTGATACTGCGGTAAAAAAAAGCAACGTTGCCAATGCTGAGTATTTTGATAATAATGCCCGCATTGGCGGAGAGTTGATTTCTCCGTTGTCAGCAGATGCACCGAATTTCAATCCGCTGACGGTCAATGAAGCCTCTGCCAGTACCATATTGGGATTGTGTTCATCATCGCTGGCGGAACGGGATTGGCAGAATCCGGCGGTTTTCAAGCCGATGCTGGCTGAATCGTGGGAAATATCTGCTGACCATCTGGTTTACACCATCAAACTCCGGCGCAATGCCATGTGGCAGGAATATGTGTGTCCGGACAGCGGAAAAACGGTTCCGGCACGGGAAATCGTCGCCGATGATTTTGTTTTTGCCGTGGAAGCAATGCGCAATTCCGATGTCGATTGTGCTTCGCGGCGCAGTTATTACAAAGATCTGGATACGGTGGAAGCGCGCGGAAAGTATGAGTTGATCGTCCGGTGGAAACGGGCGTATTACGGTTCGCTGGAATCCACTCTGGCGTTGACCCCGATGCAGCGGGAATATTATTCGCAAAATGGAAAATTTGACGGCAAAAAATTCAACAATGACCACAAACGCAACCGCACCATTATCAGCAGTGGACCCTATATTCTGGAGCGCTGGGATCGGGACCGGAAGATAAGATTGCGCCGCAATCCCCGGTTTTTCGGCGTGGCGCTGGGTATCGCTCCGCCGGTGGAAGTGCGCGAGTTCCAGATCATCAAGCACCCCAACACACAGCTGCAGGCGCTGTTGGGCGGCAAGTTGGATATGATGGGTTTGAGCGCGGAACAATGGGTGCGGCGAGCCGGGGAAAAGAAGTTTAAAGACGGCAGTATATCCCGCTTCCGTTACAGTGGTGACGGCTACAATTATATCGGCTACAATGCCGCCGTACACTGCTTCCGTGACCGGGAGACCCGGCTGGCACTGACGCTGCTCATCGACCGGGAACGGATATTGCAGGAGGTTCTGCACGGATGCGGCAAGCTTGCCAACGGCCCGTTTGCTCCCGGCAGTGTATACGCCGACAAGAACCTCGTTCCGCACAAATATGATGTGGCACGGGCCAAAACACTGCTGGCAAACGCAGGCTGGAAAGATATTGACGGTGACGGAATTTTGGAGCGGGACGGAAAAAAGTTTGAGTTCACCATGCTGCAAATCTCCGGCAGTGCCACGCAGGCGCGGATATTGCCGATGATAAAGGAGTTTTTCGCAGCTGCCGGTATCGATATGAAACTGCAGACCGTCGAATGGAGTGTCTATATTGAACGGCTGACCTCGCGCAACTTTGAAGCGTGCAACCTCGGCTGGACGGGCAGTATCGATCCCGATCCCTACCAGATATTTCACTCCAGCCAAATCAATGACGGTGACAACTTTGTCGGTTACAAAAATCCGGAAGTCGACCGTCTGATCGTTGCTCTGCGTGGTGAATTTGACCTGACCAAGCGTATTGCTATCTGTCATCAGATTGAAAAACATCTGTACAACGATCAACCGTATACGTTCATGTTTTACCCGGATCAGCTGGTGGCTTTGGATGCCCGCTACCGCAACGTCCGGCTCTTTCCCCGCGGTCTGGCTTCTTTAGCCTTCTGGCTTCCGTAAGGGCGGCGGCGGCAATCTTGCTTGCTCCCGCGAGCCTTGCTATCGTCGCCGCTCGGGTCGAGTACAGTCGTACACTCCCCTCGCTTCTCCTCCGCAAAACTCCCGGATAGCGGCGCGATATTGCCGCCTATGTGCCGGGCTGGCTGTGTGTCGCCTGACGGCGACTAGGGTGGCGGCGGCAATCTTGCTTGCTCCTGCGAGCCTTGTTGTCGTCGCCGCTCGGGTCGAGTACAGTCGTACACTCCCCTCGCTTCTCCTCCGCAAAACTCCCGGATAGCGGCGCGATATTGCCGCCTATGTGGCGGGCTGGCTTTTTGTGTTTTGCGTAAGCAAAACGCGCGTGCGCTATGCGCCGCGCCACCAGTGGAGGTGCGTTCAAAACTGCCCTGAACGCGGTCGGCGGGAGAAAAATACTCCGCTTTTCTCTGGAAAGGGTGGGGTTCGGGGAGGGGAAACCTTTCTTTTCTCGTGAAAAGAGAGGTTTCCCCTCCCCGAAAAGCCAGCGCTCTTAAAGCGTGCTGAGTTCGGCGGCAATGTTTATTGCTTCGTTGAGGACGGGATCGTTGTCGGATTTGCTCTTGGATTTATCCAGAGTTTCCTCATTTTTTTCCTGCATCAACTTCTCTTCGGCGTACTCTTTGCGGCGTTTTTCCTCATTGAGTGAGACGGTTTTCCGTCCGCGCATTTTGCGGTAAATGGCGATATATTTGAGGAGTTTTGCGTACTCTTTGGATGCTTTGATACGGTTGGCGGAACTCTTTCTCAAAATAGCGATTTTGCGTACCATGTCGTTATCATAGATGGTATACTTTACTGCTTTAGTGGTATCCCACGGCAGGTGATTATCGAAGAACATTTCACCGATTTCCATCTCTTCAGTCAAGCTGGGCAGGAGGATATCCGGAGATACACCGAGCTGCTGTACGGAGTTGCCGTTGATGCGGAAGAACATCGCAGACTCAAAGATCAGAGAACCTGCGTTGATACGCTTGAAAAAGGCGTTGTACGGGGTAAGGTCATGTACGTTGAGGACGGTACTTTTGCCGAAGGTACGGCTGTCTCCGACCATTACGGCGCGGCGGCTGTCCCGTAATGCCGCAGAGAAGATTTCCGCGGCAGAAGCGGAAAGTTTACTGGTGAGGATGACCAGGGGGCCAGAGTAGGTGATTTTGCCGTCAGTATCGGAAAGAACTTCTGCTCTGCCGCGATTGCCGCGCACCTGTACCACCGGCCCCTGCTTGATGAAAAGTCCTGCCAGTTTTACGGCATCGGGCAGACTGCCGCCGCCGTTGCGGCGCAGGTCGATCAGCACGGAGTCAACTTTTTCCCGGTTGAATTTTTCCAGAATCTTTTTGATGTCGGTACTGGCGCGGCGGGCGTTGGCGTTGCCGCGGGCGGCCTCTTCAAAGTTCATGTAAAAGCTGGGAAGATTGATGATGCCGACCTTGAGAGTTTTTCCGGATTTTGAATCTTTGACCGTTTTGATTTCACTTTTGGCGGCACTGTCTTCCAGATTGATTTTGTCTCTGGTCAGCGTCACCTTGGTGGTGGACCCGGCTTCTCCGGAAAGAACATCCAGCGTGAGTTTGGTTCCCTTTTCTCCCCGGATGAAGGTAACGGCCTGAGATACCGGCATGTCGATAAGATCGGTACTTTCGCCGTTTTCCTGAGTGACCCGGAGCAAGCGGTCATTGACTTTGATTTTTCCGCTGCGGGCGGCAGGGCCGCCGGGAACGAGTTCGACGATCTTGATATAACCGTTATCGCTGGTGAGCGTGGCGCCGATACCGGAGAGGGAGAGGTTCATGTGAATATCAAAATCCTCCGTGGCTTTGGGGGCATTGTAGTTGGAGTGGGCGCCGTAAGAGGAGGCGAGGGCGTTGAGCAGTATGCCGAGGATGTCGATGTTTTCCCGTTTCTGGATAGCGTTGCCGAGGTCACGCTGGATGTGCAGGATACGGGCGGAGGGTGAGGGGACGGGAATGGCAGATTTTTTTGCCGGTTTGGGTTCGGAACTCTCCATGAGTTTGTAGATGAGCAGTTGATGTTTAAGTTTTTTTCTCCACAAAGGAGCAAGTTCCTGCTTTGACTTGGGGCGGGGAAGTTTACTGCGGTCAAAGGTGTAGTTTTCATCGACGGTGAAATCGATTTTTCCGGCAAGAAACTTCTGGGAAAAAGTCCGGTATTCGGCGTAGCGGGTGCGGTAGAGATTGTAAATATCAAAAGCGACACGGCAATCGCCTTGAGAAAGCATGAAGCCCAGCCGGACCCGGATCGACTGATAGGGGGCAAGGTCTTCGGCTGAAAAGAGCAGCCGCTCCGGATCCAGTGCATCTATAAAGTTGTCAAAAATCTGCGCCGAAAAACTCTCCGTCATCTGGGGGCGCGCTGAATAATGGTTGCGTTCCAGCACCCGCGCAGTCATGGCGGTTATGCGCCGGAAGTCGTCAGAAGTGTATTTTTGAGATTGCGCTGCTGACACTGTCGCCGTCAGCACGAACAATACAGGAACAAGAAATTTTTTCATAAAACCAACTCCATTTAAAAAAACGTACATCATATAAATTTACATCATCAACAGGATAAATTCAAGTTGCGTCCGATAATTTGTATGGAACCGGGCGCGCTGTTGGTGTATTTCTGAATCACAGGGCATTTGGCGCGGAAGAGAAAATATATCGGCTTTGCCGTGAAATCACCTTCCAGCGATTCAAAATTGCCTTGCCCTTTGGCGATAATCAGGTCACTTGTCTCCATTGCCCGGCGGAAGTCGGCGGAAATCAGCGGCAGCGGCGCTCCCGGTGCGGCACATCCGGTGTCTGTCAGCGGAAAATCCGCAAGGTTGGAAGCCGCAACTTCCCGGCGCGTGATGTCGTTGATGATCGCTCCGCCGCGCACGGCAATGGTGACTTTGCCTTTCATCGTCTCCAGAAGCAGCCGGTCGAAGACCGCTTCTCCGCAGTTGTCCAGAATGTAAAGTATCTTCTTTGCCGAGTTTATCCGGCTCTCAAGGTCGCTTGCGGCGGCACGATCGAACGGCATCGCCATCGCTTCCCGGATGAAGTTCTCGGCATCGGCCAGGTCAAAATCCGGATTGACACCGTAATCGATCATATTTCCGGATATGGCGAGCTTCAAGCGCAGTTCAAAAGAATTGACACTGCCGGCAAGTTCGTTGTAAAGTTTTACTGCAATGGCGGTGGAGTTGTCTTTTATTTCCATGTACGGATCGGCAACGCCGCTCAACTTTGCGTAACAGGCAAAGTAGTGTGCCGCCAGTTCCGGCGGTGTGGCAGTGCGGCAATGCTCCTGAAAGAAAGCAGTTGCACTTTGAAAAAATTCCCAACGGCGATCCGGAGCTTCATCCAGCTCTTTCGACATCCGTATTAACTGGTTGAAAATACATTCACAGCAGTCAAATTGTATTCGCATTTTTGGAAAATTTCCTGTAATATGAAAATAATCGTATTCATGTCAATTTACATCTTGAAATGAAATATTTCAAGAAAAATTACAAATTATTGTTGAAAAAAATCGTTTATGGAGTTAGATTATCTTCTTGAGAAATCAAATTGAAACAGGAAGATATCTTATGGATTCGCGTATATTATTTGCATTTATGCTCTCTATCGCCGCCGGACTTGCAACCGGTGTCGGCAGTTGTATAGCATTTTTCTTCAACCACTCCAATAAAAAGTTTTTATCACTGGCACTGGGTTTTTCCGGCGGCGTGATGATTTACATCTCCTTTGTCGAACTGCTGGCAGAATCCAAAAGCGGTTTGGAAGAGCTTATGGGAAAAGGTGGCGCGGTGTGTGCGATAGCTGCTTTTTTCAGCGGTATCGCCTTGTCCATGCTGATTGACCGGCTGATTCCCGAGTCGCGCAACCCGCATGAAGCGCGGCCGGTGGAAGCTATGGATGCTCCGGAACAGAAAAGCCGTCTGTTCCGCAGTGGAGCGTTATTTGCTCTGGCGCTGACGATACACAACTTTCCTGAGGGCATGGCGGTTTTTATCTCCGGGGCAACTTCAGTCAAAGGCGGCATTTTTACCGCTCTGGCAATCGCGATACACAATATTCCCGAAGGCATCACTGTTTCAGTGCCGATATATCACGCCACCGGCAGCCGGAAAAAAGCGTTTCTCTGGTCGTTTGTCTCCGGATTGGCGGAGCCGCTGGGGGCAACGTGTGCCTACTTCATACTGCTGCCGTTTATTTCTGAAAAGCTGTTGATGCTGATAAATGCCGGTGTCGCCGGGATCATGGTCTTTCTCACCTTTGATGAATTGATGCCGCTGGCGCGGGAGTATGGCGAACACCATCTCGCCATATATGGGGTCATCAGCGGTATGCTGCTTATGTCTCTGGTGTTGTTATGAAGCGGAAGTTCAATAAAATTTTTGCGGCATCTCTGCTTGCGTTGATTACCGTTTGCGGCTGCAGCAAACCGCAAGTGCCGGAACGGATAAATAAGGTCGGCAGCGTGGTCATGGGCAGTGTGGTCACTCCGCGCAACGGAGAAGGGGAATTGTGCCGGGTGGAGCAGGCGGAACTCTCCAGGTTGTTTGTCAGTGCCTCTGTGGAAGTGCTGCCCTTTGAACACCGGGTGTTCCGGGTGGTGATGACTGCTGAGGATATTCCGGGAAGTGAAGATGTATTGTCCGTTGCTCAGCGGGATATCGAAGCGGCGTTCAATATCAGTTTTACTCAAGTTGATGCTGACAGATTGAAGTGTGAACTTCCGGGGACAGTGGTTACTTTGCAACGGGCATTCACGCATGGCGTGCGGGCGGTGACGGTGGAATTTGTCGACCGTGAACTTGCTGTAACGGCAGAGGAACTGAAGCGTTCCGACCGTTATGCAACTGTTCGTAAAGAGCGTGCCGCCGGAGAGCAGGCGGCGATGGTCTGCCGGGCAATAGATGAATTTATCATGGACACCGGAGATGCTCCGCCGGTATTGGAGGCTCTTTTGCATGATCCGGGAAATAATACCCGTTGGCGCGGACCGTATTTCACCGGAGTTTTGCCGCCGGGATGCTGTTACCGCAGGATCGCTCCCGGAAAATATGAATTTTTTATTTCGGTCAATGGTAAAAACATCACGGAGGATGTCTTGTAATGAACTTATTGGAGCTTTCTCAAACGGTACGGGATTTGCGCAAAAAGCAGGGAATGACGGTGGAAGCGCTGGCAAAAAAAAGCGGCTTCAGCAAAGGATTCATCTCGCAAATCGAAAATTTCCGTATCACGCCATCGCTCAAGGCGCTGATGAAAATATCCGCCGCACTCGGCGTATCTTTGGAACGGTTGTTTGCCGGAAGCGGCGCACCCAACCGTCCGTACACTTACGGCAATATTGCTGACGGCGAACCGCTGGATCGGGATGCCGGTGTGGAGCATGGTATTCATTATTCCGCGCTGGCGCATTGTCAGATCGGCAGAAAGATGGATCCATTTATCATCGAATACACGCCGGGACCGGAGCGGGATTTTATGATGCACGATACGGAAGAGTTTTTTGTTCTGCTGGAGGGGGAACTTGACTACTGCATCTACGATGATACGCAGAAAAAACGTATGGTCGCAGGTGACACTGTTTATATGCAGGCCAATGTGCCGCACCGGGTGATTTTGCCGGAAAATTGTTCCCGCGCCCGGGCTCTGGTCATTTATTCCGATCTGCCCGAATTGTGAAAATCGGGCAGTGATGCCGGATCTATTTTGACATCTCCGCAGTCAAAGCGTTCTTCAAAACCGTTGATCTTCAGCAGCATTGCCCCATCTTGAGCGATACCGGAAAAAATTCCGGTCATCCGGGTTCCGTCCGGACGGATGATTTCCAGGGTGTGACCGATAAGAGCGTTGGCTTGCTGCCAGCGGGAGATTATCGTTTGGGGAGAGTGGTGATATTCTGCGTACAACTCCTGTATGCGCGCAAAAAGTTCCCTGCTGAGCGGCGGTATTTCAAAACGGCATCCGGATTCAGCAAAAAGCGATGTTGCCGGATTGTCCAGCTGCGCCAGCTCTTCTTTACTTTGATTGAGGTTGATTCCGATACCGGATATGACTCCGGCAAGTTTGCCGTGGGAAATCACGCCTTCGGATAAAATTCCGGATAATTTGTTTTGTCTAACGTAAAGGTCGTTGGGCCATTTGAAGAAAACCGGCAGATCAGGCAGGTGATTTTTTAATACATCCAACGCCGCCAGCGCTACGATCGCTCCGGCGTGGTACGCTTCGGAAACGTTTTTGAACGCCGCGCTGAAACAGAGTGCCGTTCCCGGCGGAGTCACCCATTTCCGCCCCAAACGCCCCCGTCCGGCGCGTTGTTCCAGCGCACAAAAACAACTGCCGTCTTCCAGCGTATCAAAGAGCTGTTTGACGGCAGTATTGGTCGAGTCGGTACTTTCAACTGTGATAAGTTTTGCAGTCATGGCAGATTCCGGGTCAGTCCCTCGCCCCGGCGGCGGCTTCCCGATCCTGGAACAGCGCGATCGCCCAGACGGTAGCGATCAGGAAATAGATCACTCCATAGATGCAGCCGTTTATCACATAAGTATTGGGGATGTGTCTGCCGACGGCGATCGCATCTGCCAACCAGAAAAACTGCCAGTTGGGGATGATGGCATAACAGACATTGTATACCATGTTCAAAAGTTCTGAATCACTCTGCCGGAGGAAGAGGTGGCTGGACATCAATCCCAGAAAGAAGAAGATGGAGCAGAAACACATCGTCGGAACCACGTCAAGTCGCGTTGCGGCACCGACTGCCAGCGTTGACATGATCACAACAGCGATGTTGAGCATGAAAAGTGCTTTGGCAAGGTCTTTCAGTGCCAGCTCCGGATGGGGACGGAACTTCAAACAGTAGCACAACATCCCGGCGATAACGACCGCAGTTGCGTAGGTGGCAAACTCTGCAAAGGAACTTCCGTTGAGAAAGTTCATCACCATACCGACCACACAGCCGACACCGACCAGACCGACAAATGCACCGTAGAGATGCATTTCCATGCGGAACTGGTCAACTGCGATGTAGACGGAAATCACCGAAGCACAGCAGCAGATAAAACTGAACAGCAGTGCCGCCATGATGATGCCGATTATTTTGCCCAGAACAAAGCTCCAGCGGGAGACCGGTTTGCTCAACAGCAAAAGCACGGTTCCGTTGCGCATCTCTTTGGACACGGTGTAACTGGCACACAGCACCGCGACCGATAAACTGAAAATCATCGTCGTTGCCATGGAACTGTCCACAACCAGTTTCAATTGTTCAAAAAAGACGAATATGGTCAGCCACGGAAAATGTCCGATCAGCAACAGTGATGCCAGCAGCATCAGAAAATATACCGGTTCCCGGATGGATTCCCGGAAGGTGTTGACGGAGATGCGGTACAGGTGCAACATGAGCAGTTGATTCCCCGGGGATTATCTTCAGTCAACCTTGGTGGCGGGGACTTCAGCCGGAGCATCCTGGGCAGCCGGAGCATCAGCTTTCTTCTGAATGGGGCGGGGCTGGAGCTGGGCAGGGTTGGTGCGGATGTTCGCATCCTGAAGGTTTTCCCGGAAGTTGCCGGAGAGGTGACCGATGTTGAGCAAATCGTCCAGTTCCTGAGCTATACGCAGCCAGTTTTCGCCGTAAATACGGACGATGGGTGTAGCTTTGATGTTGGTTTTGCGCAGGGTTTTCTCAAAATCCAGAGAGACAAAACGCTCATCGCCGATGATGACGATACGTTTGAGCGCGAGAGAATCGATAACTCCGGCAAGCTCCTGCGGAGCGATACCGCGGATGACTTTGGGCAGCACCAGATAAAGTTTTCCGTCTTGCATAACGCGCAAATAGGGCTGGTTGGTCAAGCCGTGATAAGTTTCAGCCAGAACATAGGGGGTATGGTAGTTGCCGATGACCATCAGCGTTTCCGGTCTGCGGCGGGCATTGTGGGTGGACCAGGGCGCGGCGAAGAGTCCGCAGCCGCAGATGGCGATGAGCATGATCAAAGCAAGTTTACGTTTCAACATGATGGTTTCCTCCAAAATTTGGTGATTCTTAAACTGAAAAGTCATAATTTCACTTATACATAAATAAAATATAACCGCTTTATACAAAAAAAGCAACTCTTTTTTGTAAAATTTTCTTACATTTAACGGTTGGACAACAAAAGACGGGCTGTTGCGCGAGCCGTTTTGTACGGAATGGGAACGGAAGAGAACGGAGATTGCTGGGTTATTTGTCTGTCCTGTCGTTCTGCAACTCCTCAAGCTGTCCCCAAAAATATACTCTAAAAACAGTATAGGGTATACCTCTTGCTGTATACATTAAACTGTACAGAATAAAGTGCTTCTGAAAGATGAAAAATGCAGGAAAATTTGCATTTTTTTTGAAAAACAGCTTGACAATTACCGGGAAACGTGTCATTGTAAGCAAGTGGAAAGGATTTTCAACACAAACAACGGAATAGAAGAAATTCCGGAAAGGAGCTGTAAAATGTCCGATGCCGCCAAATACCGCAACTTCGTCATAGCCGGTCACTCCGGGAGTGGAAAAACAACACTTTGCGAACAGATGCTCTTCAAGGCAGGTGCAATAGCCCGCGCCGGTTCGATCGAATCGAAGAACACCGTAAGCGATTTTATGGCGGAAGAGCTGGAAAAGCAATCCAGTGTTTATGCCTCCACGATGAACTGCTCCTGGAAAGATCACCACTTCTATTTTGTCGACACTCCCGGATATGGTGAGTTCGTCGGTCAGGTCGTCGGAGCTATCCGTGCCGCCGATGCCGCTATCGTGGTCATTGATGCCATTGACGGTCCTCAGGTCGGTACCGCCCGCGCCTGGAAAGTTTCCAAAGCGCGCAAGATCCCCCGTTTCGGTTTCGTCAACCGTCTCGACAAAGATCGTGCCGATTTCCGCGCAACCTTGGAGGTCATGCGCAAAAATCACGGAAAAAACGTGATCATCCCGCTTTACTGGCCGGTTGGTAAAGCTGCGGAATTTTCCAAAGTGGTCAACGTTCTGTTCGACACCGATATCCCGGCTGATATCGCCGATGATGTCGCTGAATGTAAAGCTCTCTGGCTCGATGCCATTGCCGAAACTGATGAAGCGTTGATGGAACGTTACCTCGCCGGAGAGGAATTGACCACCGATGAACTGCGTCAGGGCTTGCGTGCCAGCATCCGTTCCGGCAGTACCATTCCGGTTTTTGCCGGAAGTTCCAGCAAAGGCATCGGAATCGATGAGCTTATGGATAATATCGTTGATATCTTCCCGACTCCGCTGGAATATGTTCCGCTTCCGGGCGGACCGGAGGTCATCTCCGCCGACGGGGAGGCGTACGGCGTGGTCTTCCGCAGTGTCAACGACCAGTTCAGCGGTCAGCTGGCATTTATCCGCACGGTCACCGGTACGTTCAAAGCGGACAGCGAAGTTTATAACATCACTACCGGACAGAAGGAGCGTTTCGGTCAGCTGCTCTCTATGAACGGTAAGACCCAAACCCAGACTTCCGATGCCGGTCCCGGAGCCATTTTTGCTGTGGCAAAGCTCAAAAACACCAACATCGGGGATACCGTTGCCGCCAATGCCAACTGTAAATCTCTGCCCGGAATTGTGTTCCCCGGAGCCACCATGTCCTATGCCGTCACTGCTGCCAAAAACGGTGACGATGAAAAAATCGCCGCCGGTCTCCAGAAGATTGCCGAATGTGATCCCACCGTCCGGCTTTCCCGGCAGGATGAGACACACGAGTTCATCCTCTCCGGTATGGGGGATCAGCACCTCGGTATCGTTGCCAAGCGGTTGAAGGAGCAGTTCAAAGTGGAAGCTGTTCTTTCCACGCCGAAGGTTCCGTACCGCGAAACTATCACGGCATCCGGTGAAGGTCATTACCGTCACAAAAAACAGACCGGCGGTGCCGGACAGTTTGCTGAAGTTTATCTGCGCATATCCTACAATGATGCCGGTTACGAGTTCTCCAATGATGTGGTCGGCGGCGCGGTTCCCAAAAACTTCATCCCTGCCATCGAAAAGGGCATCCAGGAAGTCATGACCTCCGGACCGCTGGTCGGCTGTACCATGGAACGGATAAAGGTTTCGGTTTACGATGGTAAATATCACCCGGTAGACTCCAACGAAATGGCGTTCAAAATTGCCGGACGTATGGCGTTCCGGGAGGCGATCGCACAGGCAAAACCGGTGCTGCTGGAACCCATTATGAAGGTCGATATCCATATCCCCGATTCCTACATGGGCGACATTACCGGCGACTTGAACCACAAGCGCGGCCGCGTGCTGGGTATGTCGGTGGACGAAGGTCTTCAGGTGGTGCATGCGGAAGTTCCCATGGCGGAGATGTTCAAATATGCCACCGAACTGCGCAGTATGACGCAGGGACGCGGTTCGTTTGAGATGAATTTCGACCGCTATGAACAGGTTCCCGGCAATGTTGCCAATGATATCATTGCAAAATATCAGCCGGAAGCGGATAAGGATTGAAAAATCCGTAAAGTTGATGTAAATTATAAATAAGTCAGAAAAAGTGACACGGAATGGCAACTGAGGAGGTTGCCGTTCCGTGTCGCATTGTAAATTTGAAGGGAAGTTTATTATGAAAATCAAATTCGGTATCGGTCGCCGCTGTATCAATCCGGAAGTTCCGATCTCTCTTGCCGGTTATTTCAACCGCCGTCCGTGGAATCGCGTGCTCGATGATCTCGAAGTGCGTGCGGTCGTCTTCGATGACGGCAACAAGCGCGGCGCGATCATCCATCTCGACATCCTGTCGATCAACTGGCTGCTTTACGGTGCCATCCGCGATGCCATCACCGCTGCCGGTATCACCGGTTTCGATGAAAATAATCTGCTTATCGCCGCAACGCACACCCACACTGCACCGCTTACCGGCGGAGATCCGAACACGGATGTTTACAACGCCTTTGCCGGTAAAAAAGCTGCTGAAGCGTTGCAGGATGCGTTGAACAATATGGAAGAAGGTGAGATCCTGACCGGTATGACCAGAGATTTCCGTTATATGTTCAACCGCCGTTACTGGATGAAAGACGGCCGCGTGGTCACCAACCCCGGTAAACTCAATCCGGAAATCGCCCGTCCCGAAGGTGATATCGACCCTGAGATCCCGATGATCGCCTTCCGTACTGCTGCCGGAATCAAATTGCTCTTCACCTCCATGGTCAACCATACTGACACCATCGGCGGTTGCGGTGTTTCTGCCGACTGGCCGGGTGTGCTGCGCCGCATCGTGGAACCGAAACTGGCTCCGGGCGCGATGATGGTTCCGATGGTCGGTACCAGCGGCAACATCAACCACTTCGATGTTACCACTGACATGGATCAGACCTGCTGTGACGAACCGGTGCGTATCGGAACCGGCTATGCCGAAACTGTCCTTGCCGCGCTGGATAAATTGTCCCCCATCAGCGGCGAAGGTTTCTCCGTCAACTCTCAGGTCGTCACCACGGGAACCCGGGAAGTTGAAGCTGCGGAAATTGCTGAAGCCGAGGCTATCATGGCGAAATATCCCGATATTGACGTTGACAGCCCGGAATCGGTGAAGGATTTGACCAGCGAAGACCTTGCCAAAGGAACTCCGTTCGCGCTCAAATATTTTGCCAACGCGCTGCTGAAGATCGTCAACCGTACTCAGGGACCGCGTTTCCTGTTGAGCTGTTTCAAATTCGGCGACAACACCATTCTCGGTTCACTTCCCAGTGAGCCGTTTGTGGAAATCGGTCTTCAGGTGCGCAAAGGTGTCTGTGCCGGTAAGTTCTGCTTCCTTACCTCCCATGGTAACTGCAACGGCGGTGAAGGCTACTACGGCGGCTACATTCCCAACCCCTGGAACTATGGTCGCGGCGGTTATGAGGATACTCCCCGCTCATCCGGATATTCCAAATGTACTGCTGAGGCACTGATCGCCGGTTGGCAGGAGCTTATCAAGAAATAATGCTTTGTAAGCGTAAGCGGCAACTCCCATAAGTGGAAGTTGCCGCTTTTTTTTGCTGGCAGCTGGCGCACTGCAGAGAGCGGCGGAGTGGGCCGGCGGCTGGCGCACTGCAAAGTGCCACGTGGAGCGGGAGCTTAGTGTAGGACGTGTAGGACAAGTAGGACTTGTATGACAGCCAACTGGAGTGAGTAGCGGATTGGGTTGGCGCATGCCGAAAAAAATGCCGCAAGGCGTTTCATAAGCCACCGGCAGGTGGCGCCCATCACCACTACCTTGGTCGCCGTCAGGCGACACACCGCCAGCCAAGTTCATAGGCGGCGATATCACGCCGCTAATGCGAGTTTTTCCAAGGCGGCGGCGAGGGCTCCGTCTTCGCTGAAGCTACGCCGGGACAAGGTGGACTTGCGTCCTCAACCGAGCCGCCGTCCGCCGGAAAGGCTCGCAGTAGCAAGCGAGATCGTCGCCCCTCACAAAAAATCGGCACTGAATATGATGTCAATGCCGGAGTCTTTCCAGTTGGCGAGTAAAACATCGCCGCGCTTGGCCGGGGTGTCAAGACGCATTTTGTAGAGAGTGTTGAGCAGTTCCGGAATCAGAGCCACCGGAAGCGGAGAGGTACTGCGGACGGAAGCACACGGAACGCCGTCAACTTTTGCCGGAACAGCGGCAGTCAACATGCGGCGCGGGTCGGTGGCTTCCTGGATCGCGTACTGTTTGCCGCGCGGACACTGATTGCCGCTGACGAGCCATTCGCCTGCGGCGGCGGAAGATATTTCCAAGTGACAACCGCGGGGACAACTTATGCAAATGAGGGATTTTTTCATTATTTCACCTCTTCCAGATTGAAGGTTATATCACTGCCGGGGGCATCAAGTTCGATTTGTATCATCTCTGCCGGACAGACAAACATTTTTGTCCAGCGTTTGATTTCGTTGCCGCCGGCATCGCAAGCGGTAAGGATGGCTTTTTCGCAGGTGATGGTGGGACGGAAACGGAAATGGATTTTTTCGCCGGAAGCAAATTTCAAAGGCGCCACATAACGCAGATTGTTTCTGGTGTTTGCCGCATAGCGCGGGCAGGGGGCAGTACCGTTGAGTTTGCGGACAACCGCGTGCGCGGTTTCTGCGGCCTCTTCGGCGACAAAGTCCACCAGATCGTGAACGTGGAGCGCATTTCCGGCAACGAAGATGCCCGGAACATTGGTTTCGCCGTTGGAGTCAACTTTTGCTCCGCCGGTGTTGGGGTCGATCTCCACACCCAGCGGCAGCATGAGTTCGTTGGAGGGAACAAGACCAACGGAGAACAAAATCGTGTCGCAATCAAAGTGCTTGATATTTTCCATATCCGGTTTACCGTCGACCAGCGGCGCGGCATCAACACCGGTGACGTGTTCCGTACCGTGGATGTTCACCACCTGATGTGAAAGGTGCAGCGGGATATTGAAGTCATCGAGGCACTGGGCGATGTTGCGCACCAGACCGGAGGGGCGGGGCATGATTTCGATGACCGCCTGCACCTTGACACCGCACCAGCTCATCCGGCGCGCCATGATAAGACCGATGTCGCCGGAACCGACGATGACCGCACTCTTCCCGGGGATAACGCCTTCGATATTGAGCAGTTTCTGCGCCGTACCGGCAGTCCAGACACCGGCGGGGCGGCGGCCGGGGACGGCGAGGTTGCCGCGGTTGCGTTCACGGCATCCGACCGCCATGATGACCGCTTTGCAGTCGAGCAGGGTGACACCGTGAGCGCGGGAGAGCATTTCCAGAGTGAAAGTTCCATCGTCGTTACGCTTTATGCTGCGGACGGTGGTTCCGAAACGGAATTCCGCATCGGCAGATCGGGCAAGTTCAAATGCCTTGGCGGCGAATTCAGGTCCGGTCAACTCCTCTTTGAAACAGTGGAGACCGAAACCGTTGTGGATACACTGGTTGAGAATACCGCCGGCACGCTGTTCCCGGTCTATGACGATGGTGGAACAACCGCCTTTCATAGTCTCTGCTGCCGCGAATAAACCGGCAGCACCGGCGCCGATAACGGCAACATCACGCTTGATATATTCGATCATGATCAATTTCCTTTCACTTCCAGCGAACCGAGTTTACCGGCAAGCAGATAACTGTTGCCGCCGCGTTTGGTCAGTTCTTCCAGCGGGATACCGCTTTCTCTGGCGATAATGCGCATAATGCGGGCGGAGCAGAAGCCGCCCTGGCATCTGCCCATTCCGGATCTGGTGTAGAATTTAACGCCGTCCAAAGTGGTGTGACCGTGGCGGACTGCTTCAACGATCTCCGCTTCAGAGATTTTTTCACACCGGCAGACCCAGTCGGTGACAGCGGGGTTTTCCGCATGGAGCTGAGCGAGTTCAGTTGCGGCAAGTTTGCGTGCCTCAATGGCGGGAGAGAGCGTAACGCGCGGAGCGGTGCGCTTTTCCAGTTTGAGACCGGCTTCGGCAAGGAGCCGGGTGACATATTCACCAATGGCGGGGGAGGCGGTCAGTCCGGGGGATTGGATACCGGCAACCTGAATGAAGTTCGCCACTTTTTCCGACGGGGCAATGTAAAAATCCTCCTGCTCCAAGATCACCGGACGCAGACCGGAAAAACTGGTGATGACATCCCGGGCACTGATGCCGGAGACCATCGGTTCAACCAGTTTCAAAATACGGGAGAAGTTTTCGGCAGTTGTGTAGTCGTCGGTTTTTTCCTCCACCACATCCGCAGTAGGTCCGATCATGGTCGTGCCGCCGACGGTGGGGATGACCAGCACGCCTTTTGAGTGTTTGGACGGAACGGGGAAGACAACGTGGTTGGGACGGGCAGGACTTTCCCGGTCAAGGAGGTATTCTTCACCTTTGCGGGGGCTGATGGTGAATTTTTCTGCGCCGCACGCTTCTGAGACCTTATCTGCATAGAGTCCGGCGGCATTGACCACATAGCGCGCCTGAATGATCGAACCCTGTTCATCGGTCAAATTCCATACTCCATCAGCGAACTCACCTTTGACCACTTTGCTGTTGAAGCCGAGCGCGACACCGTTGGCGGAAGCAGACTCCACCAGGCGCTGAACGTAGGCGTAAGGTTCGATAACACCGCCGTCCGGAGCGAAAAATCCGCCGGTGACATGGGAGTTGAGTTTGGGTTCGCGGCGGAGCATATCTTCTTTGCTGCACCACACCAGATTGGATATGCCGTTGGCTTTGCCCTGTTCAAAAAGTTTGCGGCAGACGTCAAGTTCCTCTTCCGAAAATGCGGCAACCAGAATTCCGCACCGGTCGAAGGGGAAGTGGAGTTCCGCTTTGAGAGCATCAAATTTTTTGATGGATTCGACTTCAAGTTTTGCCTTCAAACTGGTGGTCGGATGGTGAAATCCGCCGTGAACGATACCGCTGTTGGCTTTGGAGACACCGAAAGAAGCATCGCAGCACTTTTCCAGCAAGATCGCATTTACGTTGTAATGCGAAAGCTGATACGCGGTCGAACCACCGGAGGCACCGGCACCGATAATGGCTACATCGTAGATCATATTATAATTTCTCCCACATGTTTTGGAGTTCACCCAGATCGTTGACAGTGATATCCGGCGTCACATCGTCGCACGGTGTCAGGTCGGCACCCGGCCCGGTAAGGCGGCAGGTGACACTTCCGGCGTTCAGACCCAGACGGATATCAGTGGCGAGACGGTCGCCTGCCATAAGCGTGTTTTCCGGAAGCACACCGCAACGGGCGGCGGCGGCGCGCAGGAAGCCCGGATCCGGTTTGCCCAGAACGGTGATCTTGCAGCGCGTTGCAGTTTCCAGACAGGCGATGAAGGCGCCGCAATCGACCAGAAACGTCGGCTGGTCAGTGGGGCAGAATACGTCCGGATGGGTGGCAAATGCCGGGACACCCTGTTTGATGAAATACGCGGTTTTGCACAACTTTTCATAGGTAAGAGTCCGGTCAAAGGCGACGATGACCGCATCAGGATCTGAGTCAGTTACGGAGAACCCCGCCGCTTCAAACGCAGAAAAGATACTCTCCATACCCATGATGAAAAGTTTTTTCACTCCGGGAAAATTTGCCTTCAAATAGTCGATGCAGTAGTCGGTGGAAATATAAAATTCGTCCGGAGTGGCGGTGATCCCGAGTTTTCCGAGTTTTGCCACATACTCTTGCGTGCTGAACGAAGAGTTGTTGGAGAGAAATTTATAGCCGATATTGCGGCTTTTGAGAAAGTTGAGGAACGGGATGGTCGTCGGATACAACCGGGAACCGTGGTAGATGGTTCCGTCCATATCCAGAAAGACCTGACGGACATTTTTTAAACGCTCATTCATAAAAAAATCCTTGCAAAAAAGCTTTGTTTAGTTGTCAGTTTAATAATATAAAACCAAATTCTTGACTTGCAAGTCTTTTTTGCAGAAGTTGTCTTATTTTTTGTAAAAATACACTACGGCTGCCGCCAGTGCAGACAACCCCTTGCACACAGACCGGTCGGTACGGATGTGTACGGATGTGTACGGATGTGTACGGAGAGTGTAGAGTTGTTTGTCCATAGACGGGCTTTTCCTCACCGCACCAGAGCAGTTTGCAACTCACTCCAACCGCCCCCCCTCCGTACCTGTCCGTATTTATCCGTACCCATCCGTACTAACGGTGGTTTCCATGTGGCGCTTTGCAGTGCGCCAGGTTTTAAAGCGGGCGCAGTTCAAATTTAGAGATGGTTCCAATGAAGCCGAGATTACGCAAGCCGTGACCGATACTGGTTTCTGCCGGGTAAAGGAGATAACCGGCGAGGGGCTTTGCCTTACCTTTTTTGCCGTTGCAGAAGATCTGGACGTGCTTCTGGTTGAAGCGGAGTGTCACTTGATTTTCCACTCCGGGGGCGATCATGGGACCGGCGACAAGGAAGGGCTGTTTTGCCACGTTTCCGCCCATGGAGTAGAAAGAGGCGAAGAGACGGCCTTTGTTGATGAACAAATTGAACGCCTGATCGGAATTGGTGACCAGAATCTGTTTGGTATTGACATCTGCGGCGGTGAAGTTCAGTTTCAGCTCAAAACCGCAGTAGGGGTAGATGGAGGCAACGGGGAGTGAAGCGTTGCATTTGCCGTTGAAGCGCCAGACGTTTTTGCCGTCGGAACGGGTTTCCAGTTCCGGGAAACTCTTGACGTTGTCGGGGGTGTTTTTGCTCATGTGCTTCATGGCAAAGTTGCCGTGTTTGTAATCTTCGGCAAGATAGAGGTTGTTGACACGGGAGGAGTTGCCGCCGCGCATACCGGTGAGGATGTTGCCGCCGGAATTTTTGATCGCGGTTCCGTGCGTTGCGGAAAAGTCCAGTATCTGCGGCGTGAGCATATTGCTGTCGCAGATTACCGTGATGGGGTGCTTGTCAAAGAAGTCAAAACTGGAAAACTTGACCTTTTTTCCCGATGGACGGAAGACCGTAACCGGCAGACTGCGGAAAGTTTTACGGTTTTTGTCGACGATTTCGATGAAATACACCGACTGCGGCAGATGCGGATTTACGAGAATGGTGAAGTCGGCAGTTTTCTGATCCAAACTTTCCGGAATGATGTGCTGAATATCAGTACGGCGGATGGTCAGCGTGGTTCCGAGCAGGGAGTTGGTGGCGAAAACCCGCTTTTTGGCAAGTTCGGCAAGGGGGAGTTTGCCCTTGAAGATGGTGGTACGCGCACCGCGGGGAATGACGGCATCCACAGAAATATCCAGATAACCCTTTGCCAGATCGCGCTTTGCCACACTTAACTGGAACATACAGGCGTTGTAACTGCCGTAGATCGCTTTTTTGCCGACAAAGTGCCAGCCGGAATTGGTGGTGGTGGCGATAAGTTCGTGATCCAGTTTGCTGCGGGGAGCTTCGCCGCCGGTGCGCTGGGTGCGGCAGCGGGCGCTGGGGGCATCGCAAACTTTGATATCGCCGGTAAAGCGTATCTTTTTGCGGTCGTAGCCTTCAACCATGATCGAAAATACGGCACGATCTTCCGTTTCCAGGAACGGATTGTTCTTCTGGTGCTGGTAGATGTGGTCGCCGCTGTCGATGACTTCGACGCTGTGAAGCGGAACGGCGGAACGGACTTTACCCTGAAGTTTGATGAAACCGTCAGCGGTACGTCCGGCGATCTTGAGTTCCGCAGAACAGGAGGCAAGGTCGCGCAGAGGCTGTTTGACCCATTTGTTGTCCGCGTTCCAGTTGGCGCGCAGTTCCACGGGGGTGAAGCCGGAAGCGAATTTTTTACCGTTGACTGTAAGTTCCGGGATGAGGATGTGATGGGAAATGACATCGGCGGCTTTTACGTTGAAACGCAGTTCGGCAAGGCGGTTGTCTTTTGCTTTGCCGGAGAAGGTCTTGACGGTGTTGCCGCGATGGTCTTTTACGGTGAGAGTGATGTTCAACTCTTTGCCGGTGCTTTCCGCTTCCGGAACGTTGACAATTTCAAACTCGACTGTTTCACCGGCAACAACGATCTTGCGGTAGGAGAGGATCAGATTGGGGACAGAGGCATCATCGCCGGGAAGCCGGGAAAAGAGTTTGCCTTTGGCAACGCCGGAAAGATAACGCATGATGCGCTGAGTGGAAAAAGAGTTGTACAAAGTGGGGCGGAAGGAGGTGTTTTCGTTCTGTTCATCCCATTCCACCAGATTCACCACATCCGCCTTGGCGGCAACGGCACTGCCGACACTGCCGCGCAGCATGCTGGTTCCGCCGCAGTTGTAGGTGAAAGTTCCTTTGGCATAGAAGTTTTCGTGACCGACTTTGGTTCCCCAGGCGAGGATCTTGTCCTTGAACTCATCTTCGGCAAGAATACCGGTCAGAAGCGGGATCATGACGTTTTTGTCAAAATCATCGTCATAACGGCGGTACTCGTTGAGCGGCGGGAAGTTGTAGTAGTAACCGTCTACACTGCGCAGCCATTTGCGGATGATGTTTGCAAGGGTGTTGACATCGCGGACGGTGAGGGGCTTGCCGGAGGCGACGATGTTGCGCGGAAGCATGTGCATCGGAGCGATGATGAATTTGTCACCGTAGCGGGCGGTGAGACGCTTTTTCAACTCCACCCAGTAGGCCGGATCGGTGTCAGCAGGGTAACTGGTGATGACGATTTTGCCGTTGATACGGAAAGTCTGCTTGCTGTTGAGGGCCTGTTCGGTAAGCTGATAGGTTTTTGCCCAATCGGGAGTGCCGCCGTATTTGATGATTGCGGCAGGGGAAACATATTCCGGAAGCACATTCATCTGATAATCCGGAGTCGCGGCAGCACGGTAAAGGTCGTCGCGCTGTTTGGTTATCGGGAAGAAGGAAAAGCCGTCAAGCTGATACATATCTTTGACCACGCGATGCATGACTTTCCATGCCGCGTTGTTGAGAAAGTGTCCGGTACTTGCGTCGATGAAACTGGAGTCCTGAAACAGAGGACGGTCGACCCAGCGGTGGAGGTAGTCGTAACGCTCCAGACCGTATTTTAATTGTCCGCGGGCAAAAAAGGCGGTGCGGCCGCTGAAACTTTTCCTGTTTTTGCCTTTTTCTGCGTAGGTTTTCAGCAGTTTTGCTGCTTCCGCATCCGTGCGGGGGGCGGCGGTAAGCTGCAGTGTCAGCGCTGTTGACAACAGTATCAATGACAATTTTCTCATGATCCGACTCCTTATGTTGTTTAGGTTTGGTACATACTATACTTGCGGTCATGATTTTTTGCAATAACAAAAGTGATTATAAAATATACAAAAGTGCCGAATGTGCTGAAATAAAAAAACTGCCGCAAAACTTTATGTCCTGCGGCAGAAAGCTTCGCCGAAGTCTTACTCGCTGGCAAGCGGGTTCCAATACTTTTTCTGCTTGGTGGTACCGGAAGTTTCCAACTGAAGCTCTTTCTTGGCATTTTTGACGTTGGCAACGTGCATATCCAGGAATGCGACGTTGGCAGAGCTCTGGTGGCAGTCGTTGATCTGCTGATAACCGGAATCGCTGGTCTTGCGGACGATGTTCCAGGAGCCGCGGACGGTTCCTTCGTTGGCGTTGGCGATAACACCGTCAAAGGCATCAGCATACATGATCTTGTTGGAGAAGTTTTTGCCTTTGCCGACTTTGTAGGTGCGGCGGCAGAATTCGTAACTTTCCGGTTCTTCGCCGTGGTAACCGCCCAACCAGTTGGAGTTGTAACCGTAGGAGATGTACTGACTGGCAGTCATTTCGGCGCCGCTGCGGGGAGTGGCGGTGGCAAAACAGGAGGCTCCGCCGGGGATACTGCGATCGGAGTTGGCAGTTGCCGGAGCTCCGGGGCAGAAGAAGGTATGGCGTCCGGGCATATAGTTGCCGGTCACAAAGAGATAAGCCCAACGGATATTGCCTTCATTGCCGGTATAGCCGTAAAACGGTCCCGGTGCCGCGAGGACAAAATTGCCGTTGTGATCTTCGGCGTACAAGTTCATCGCACTGCCGAGCTGTTTAAGGTTGTTGATACAGCTTCCGGATTTTCCGCGTTCACGCGCGCTCTGCAGAGCGGGCAGCAGAATTGCTGCCAATATCGCGATAATCGCAATAACTACCAACAGTTCGATCAAGGTGAATTTTTTACGCAACATATTTTTCTCCATATAGAAATTGTCTCTATGTATGCCGCATAATTTAAGTGCTGTTCGTGAAAATGCAAGGGTTGCAATCAAAAAAACATTAATATCATCAGTGGTTTAGTGATAATTGCCCCGGAAAAGCTGAAGGTATGCAATCAAAACAGGGACAAAAGAGCGTGTGTCTTGAAAAATCACCTGCCCGGTGCTATTTTATGCGGATGACAACCCGCCGTAAAATCCGGAAGGGAGCAGTTTGTAAAAAGGACAGGTAAATGAATTACGAAGTATTGATAAAAGTGGTTTTGGCAGTGTTGGAAACGTTCACATTCTTCGCGTTGGGAGCATTTGCGGTCGGGCGGAAGATGATGGATGAAAAGTCACTTCGAGGTTTCAGCCGGTTTACGATCAATGTGCTGACCCCTTTTATGGTGTTCTCCAGTATTGCCGGGAAATTCACCCGGGAAGACCTTTATTCGGCATGGATATTTCCGGTAGCCGGATTTTTGATGATGGCTTTCCATGCCGTGCTCGGATATATTTTTCTGCCGGGGATGCGGTGTAAAACACCCGCCCGCCGCGCCACGTTTTTGCACATGGCGACGGTAAATAATTATATTTATCTGCCGATCATCGTTATCGGTTATCTTTTTCCGGGGAAAACGGTGGCGGCACTGCTGCTGTGGAGTGTTGGCGCCACCATGGGACAGTGGACGATCGGCATTGCCGTTATGGCGGTGGACGATGTGAAAAAAATCTTCCTCAATCTGATTTCCCCCAACAGTATTGCCGCAGTCGGAGCGGTGCTTTATCTGATCCAGCCGTTGCGGCTTCCGGCAAATATCATCAACTTCACCACGAAAGTCGGGGATTTGGCAATCCCGCTTTGTCTGGTGCTTATCGGAGCATCCATCTGGATTTCCCGGTCGCAGTGGACGGCGCATCTGCTTGACTTGTTTTACACCACATTTTTACGGATAATCGTTATGCCGCTGTTGACGCTTCTGGTGTTGAAATTCATTCCGCTGCCGGAACTTGCCAGAAATATCGCCGTGGTGTTGTCGGTGATGCCGGCATCTTGCGGCAGTGTGCTTATCGTCCGGGAATATGGCGGAGATGCTGAGTTTGCCGGACAGCTCGTCCTTGCGACCACGCTCTTTTCGCTGATCACAATGCCGGTGCTGCTCGCCTTTTTCCTGTGATAAAATTACAAATGCTGTCCGCAGTCAACGGGAAGCACTGCTCCGGTGATAGAGTCGTTGGTGCAGAGAAATTTTACCGCTTCGGCAAAATCCTGCGGAGAGACCGGACGGTGTAACGGCAGTGCCGGCAACGTTTTCTCCATGCGGGAGTCCGGTTTCCAGTAGGGCGGCAGCATCGGTCCCGGCGCGACGGCGTTGACCCGGAAATTTTTCCTGCCCAGCGTGCGGGCAAGTTCGATCGTCAACTGCATAAGGTCATAACGCGATTGCCAGTAAGCTCCTGAACCGGGGTTCAGTACCGCCTGATCGAGAATGTTGACGGCACATGCCTCCGGAAGTTCCTGCGCCGCCCACGCTTCAAGGAGCGTTTGGGGCGCGAGAAAGTTTACTTGATGATAGAGTTTTTCTCCTGAGAGGTCTTCGTCGGAACCGGGGCGGAAAAATACGGAGGCGTTGTTGATGAGGATATCGAACTTTCCCGCCTGGGAAATCAGCCGGGTGATATCATCTTTTAGGGCAAGGTCAGCTTTTATCAGCCGGTGTCCGGAACCGGGGAGACGGGCGAGCAGTTCCTCCGCTTCAACGACCGATGTGTTGCAGTGGATGATAACTTTTGCTCCGGATGCGGCAAAGGTTTTGGCAGCTTCCGCACCGCATCTTTTCGCTGAACCGGTAATTAAAACGCATTTTCCTTCAATTTTCATCTTGCATTTTCCTCCTTTATATATTATATTCCCATATTGACATGAAATCAAGGAGAATTTTTATGAAACGGAAAACTTTTACACTTATTGAAATTCTGGGCGTAGTGGCGATCATCGCTATTCTGGCAACGCTGGGCTTTGCCGGTTACAGCTATGCCAACACCAAAAGCAAAGAGGCGGCGACCGAAGGACTGCTCACCCGGCTCCATGCCGCATTCGATCTGGCACAGCAGAAAACCGGATTCATGCCGCCGGCGGCAACATTTTCTTCCATTAAGTTTGATGTTTCCGGCAAAAAGCTGACTGTCGGCGGAGTGACTTATGAAGTTAAGAGTAATCCCTCGGGCAAAGACAAACTTTACTCCAACTTCTGTCAGATTTTTGTCAAAACATTGGAAATGGACAAAATGGGACGTTTCATTCAGGATGGCGAAGTTATTGATGCCTGGGGTAATAAAATCAAGTTCCGCTATCCCGGAATCCTGAAAAATGGCGGTTTTGATTTGATTTCCGCCGGACTGGATGGCGGTTTCGGTACCGATGCCGAATCCGATCCGCCGAATGAGGTGAAAGATTACCGGGATGAGAAAAACGGCGAGTGGATTTGTGACGATATTGCCAAATTTTGAAGAGGAGAAGATATTATGAGTCTGGGCTGGCCTGAAATCGTACTTGTTTTGCTGGTGGTGCTGCTTCTTTTCGGAGCGAACCGTATTCCGGAGATCGCCCGCAGTCTGGGGAAAGCTACCAGAGAGTTCAAACGCGCCCGCGATGAGTTCGCTGACGAGATCAAAAATGCGGACTCTGAACCGGAGAAAAAAGTCGCTGCAGAGAGCAAAGACGAGGGCGATAAAAACGCATGAGCGGTGTCATAGAACACCTTGAAGCATTGCGGCGGATGTTTTTTAAAATATTCGCCGTATTTGCTCTTTTTTGTATCCCCGGTTGGATTTTTTCCGGCAAAATGGTGGATGCGCTGCTGCGTTACGCCGCGCCGGAAGGATTCAAACTGCACTATTTTTCGTTGATGGAACCCTTTTTTGTCCGGCTGGAAGTTGCGATGCTGGCGGCGGTGGCGGTGTCGTTCCCGTTTACGATAATGTTCATCTGGGAATTTATCCGTCCGGCGTTGCGCGATGATGAAGCAAAAAAGCTGGCAGTTCCGGTATTTTTTATCATAGTGCTTGCGTTTGCCGGAGGGGCGGCGGCGCTTTTTGGCATGGTTCCGGCGGTGATGGAGTTTTCCATTTCGCTCGCCGGGAACGAGTTTACTCCGGTCATCGGCATCGGAAATTTTGTTTCACTGGTGCTGGGGTTGATCATCGCCGGGATGCTGCTCTTTCAGTTCCCGCTTATCGTCTACGCTCTGCTGGTGTTGAAAATCGTCTCTCTTGCCACGTTGCGGCGTTTCCGGCGGTGGATAATCATTATAATTTTGATCGTGGCAGGAATATTGACTCCGCCGGATGTGGCAAGCCAGGTGTTGATGGCACTGCCGTGTTATCTGCTGTTTGAAGCGGCACTCTGGATTTACAGTATCCGGCATAAAGAGGATGAACAAATATGCGCTCGCTGATCTATGATGCGCTGGAAAAGCGGAAAAATTTTCCGGATAACGCCATGGTGCGGCTGTTTAACGGTTTCTCCGAAGGCTTGCCCAAACTGGTGATTGAACGCTTTGGAGAAACGGTGGTTATTGCCGACCACTCCGGGGATGGAATATATTTTGAAATAGCCCGGACGATAGCGGAACACATTGAGCGTTTTCTGCCGGAAGTGAAAAATATTCTGGTCAAATGGCGGAACAGCAAACGTTTCCGGGAGCGCAACGGCGTGTGGCTGCGCGGAGAAGCGCAGGAGATCACCATCAGCGAGCATGGAGTGAAATACGCAGTAGATCTGACCTTGAATCAGGATAACAGTTTTTACGGAGATACCCGGAATCTGCGGAAATATCTTCTGGAAAATTCTGCCGGAAAAAGGGTGTTGAACACCTTTGCTTACACCGGAAGCCTCGGCATCGCTGCGCTTGCCGGAAACGCAGAGATGGTGACTCAGACCGATTTGTCCGGTAAGTTTCTCTCACTTGCGGTGAAGTCGCTGGAATTGAACGGCATTGCCGGAGAGAAGATGGAGTGTGTTGAAGGAAACTTTTTTCCGGTGATTGCCGGATTTAAAAAAGCGGGAAGAGTTTTTGATACGGTGATACTTGATCCGCCGTTTTTCAGCCAGAGCAGCCGGGGAGTGGTGGATCTGCTCAATGCTCCGGTGGCGCTGGTGAACAAAGTCCGTCCGGTGGTTGCGGACGGCGGAGAAATAATACTGGTCAACAACGCATTGTATCTTTCCGGAAAAGATTTTCTGGCGGCAGTTGATGCCGTTTGCGATGGGGTTTATTTACGCCGGGGAGAGTTTATCTCTATTCCGGAAGATTTTACCGTCAACGGTATTTCCGGAGTTGTGGCAGATCCTTCTCCGTTCAATCATTCAACTAAAATTGTTATATTGAAAGTTGCGAAAAAGTGACAGTTGCAACTTTTGATAAATATTATCAATCACTGACTTGCAAGTGTGTTGATTGTGTGTTATCTTAAATCAGTGTTGATAAAATTTAACGATGATTCACAGAAAAAAGGAGATTATTATGAAAAATCTGCAATCCGAAAATTCCGGCAGCTGCCGGAGTAAAGCGGTACGCTTTACTCTCATTGAACTTCTCGTGAATACTTCTATCTCATCTCTGCATTTTTTCAAGCGCGGCGACAAACTGGAGGTGCAAAATACTCCGCTTTTCTTGAAAAAGGGTGAGGGTTTGGGAGAGGGGAAAAACCTCTTTTCCCGTGAAAAGAAGTTTTTCCCCTCTCCCATAAAGCCTTTCACTTTAATAGAACTTCTTGTCGTTATTGCAATTATTGCAATCCTTGCTGCGATATTGCTTCCGGCGCTGCAGAGTGCGCGCCGCCGCGGGCAGGGAACCGGATGTCTCAATAATATCAAACAGCTTTACTCCGGTGTCCTTGCCTATTCAGCTGCCAATGACGATGTGCTTCCATCGGCAACTGCCAATAAAGGCAAGGGCGGTTACGGTTGGTGGCAGGAGATGTTCTGTCTGCAGAAATATATTCAATTCAAACGTCCGGCGCACACCTATTTTGATCCGGAGGTACTGAATTGTCCGGCGAATACCAAGCGTACCAGCTTTCAGGGATCGTACACCGTGTATGTGAGTTACGCCTTAAACAGCCGTATCGGCTACTTCAACGGTGACGGTACGGTCGATACCCGGACTGACTCCCGCAAGAACTGGGTGAAGTGGTCAAGCAAAAACAACTATCTTACCAAGAGCACGCTTTTTACCGAAAAATGGACTTGCTTCAAGCCGACCCTCTACGCCAGCAACACCCGCGGACTGCTGCAGTACACCACCTCCAACAGCTTGTCCATCGGTGCGGATAAAGCGCATCCCGGCGGCGCCAACCATCTGCTTGCTGACGGACATGCGGAAACGTGGAACTATGCGTTGATTTACGGTGCTTATAATTATGTTGCCATCTGGAACGCACCCACGGCGGCGAGTATCAAAGAGATCACGACCAACCATTGAGTCTGACCATGAAAAAAACATACTTTATCTTTGCGGCACTGTGTGCCGCATTTTGCGTTACGGCAGCATTGCCGAAGGATGTGATTATCGTTGAAGCTGAAAGTTTCAGCGTTGAAAGCGGCTGGGTGGTGAAGAAGCACTTTCCCAACTGGTATGCGGACTCCCCGTCCCAAGGCAATTTTCTTTCCGGGCATACGTCAAAGCCCGGCAAGGCATCCAAAGTCGTCAAACTTGCCGCCCCCGGCAAATACAAACTTCACTTGCGTTATCTGGATGTGCTGACCTTTCCGGCGCCGTTTCTGCTCAGCGTGAAACAATCCGGCACGGTGCTTGCGGAAAAGGAACTCAACCGGAAAGCCCAGCGTGCCGATTTGGCTGTTCAGAAAAAACACGGCAAAGGTTTTGCCCGTTTCATGTGGCACTCGCTTGAATTCACTGCTCCGGAAGCAGGTGAAATCGAACTTGAGCTGACTAAACTTTCCGGCGGCAGACTTACTGCACAGGGAACGCGCCATCTTGATCTGTTTTTGATTACCGGAGATTTGAGCTATAAGCCGGATATCATGGACTTGAATCCGCTGTATGTGCAGATCCGGATGCTGGACAGTCAGCCGAATCCGGCGGCAGTCCACGTTTTCGGACGGCTCTCCCGCGCACCGCATTATCCGCCGCACATGAATATCAACCGGAAAGGACTGTTTGTCGGAGCATACAAGGGGCTGGATGGAAAAAAGAAAGACTGGCTTCGCGCCGGGGAATCTTCTCCGTGGATAAATATTGCCGGATATCTCACCTTTCATGGCTGGGACCGGATCTCTTTTGATACCCGTCAGGGCTATCGCAAACCGGACAAAGCCGCCGCGTTTGAAGTGCTGTTCTCCCGCACGCCCGATGAGAAAAATATCATCAAACGTTTTGTGCGCCGCGGTAACGGCAACGGGATGCTGGTCAGCATCAATCTGGTCAAGGGAATCATCAGTTGTGACTTGGACGAAAGTGCCGCAAATCTGAAACGAGCTCAGGCAACCGGAAATGTTCCCGGCGGAAAAAAGCCGGTGCGTTATCCCTTTTTGACCGGAGTTCATCTTAAGGAAGATATGGTCTCTCCTGCGGTGATGAAAAATGAGAGTACCGTATTGAACATCCTCGGCATAAATGGTACAAACGGTGCGTTCTGCCGCTCGGCAGCTGCGGCAAAGAGTTTTCCGTTTCATACGCAGACGGCGTTTGTGTTTCATTACCGGAACAAGTGCTTCCTGCGTCCGGACACCGCCGGAATTGGCAAGTTGATGAAGGAACAGAGCGCCCTCCGTACCAAAATCGGACGGGAGCCGTTGTTTATCAATTTGATGGATGAACCGGAGTTTCCGGCGGAGCATGTACTTTCCTGCAAGCATTGCCGCGCTGAGTTTCCGGTATATCTTGCTGCCAATAACGCCGGAGTTTCCGGCGCGCCCACTCTGGATAAGAGCAAAGGTGCGCTCTACTACTGGACTGTACGTTTCCGCAACGATCAGATCACCCGGTTTTTCAAGTTGGCAACTTCGGAAGTCGCTAAAAATTCTCCCGCCATGCGTACCGCTGCCAATTTTGCCCCGGATGTCACCGGCGGAACCAGTATCGGCAGAGGATGCGACTGGTTTGAAATCTTCAACCGGGGAGCGCTGACCTACGGCTGGCACGAGGATTGGGCGAATTTGTCCGGAACCTATCAGTGCATGTTGTTCCAAAATGCGGTCATGCGCGCCGCCTGCCGGAAATCGGGTATACCCTACGGCATTTACAACATCCTCTGCCGCACGCCGCAGGAAGTCGAAGCCAAAGGATTTTCTGCTATCGGGCAGGGGAACTCGGCGATGCATTTCTTCAGCTACGGACCTCATTATGCCAATGCTTCCGACACCAACAGTTCCCGGCCGGAAATCTATCAGGCAATAAAGAATATCACCTATGCCACGGGAAAAGTGGAAGATACTCTGGTCGCTGCCCGACCGGTGACCGCCGATGCCGCAATGCTGTTGAGCCGCACCGGAGATATCTGGAATTTTAAAACCGACAACATGTTCGGCAAAGAGCGGGTATTTCTGACTTTGCTTTTGCGCCACTGCAATTACAGTGTCGATGTGGTACATGAAGATGACATCGCCACGCAGCTCAAATCTTACAAGGTGCTGTTTGCTGTAGACAGTCACATCCGGCGCAGTCAGCTCAAATATATTCTGGACTGGGTCAGCGCGGGCAACACCCTTTATCTCGGCGCCAATGCGTTGATGTTCGATGAAAACAATAAACCTTTGAAGTGGAATATTCCCCGGAAAAAGTTTACCAAACTGCACAAGGTCAACAGAGGTCATGACGGTTTTGTCCGAGCCAGCCGGAAGAACAAACGTTTCCGCAAGATGAGTGTCATCGGAGGTGAACAGCTTCCGTTCAACGCTGTACACAAATTCGGCAGCGGCAGAATCATTTGCAGCGGCTTCTTCCCCGGATTAAGTTATATGCATGAATCCAAACGGGCGGGGAAAATTTACAGCATCCGCAACTATCCGCTTTCGCACCGGGATTATATCGCTTCTTTGAAGCTGCCCGAACCCAAAGTCAAGAGCAGTAACTATCGCGTGGAAGCGCATCTCTTGGAAAGTCCGGACAAATACCTGATCGTGCTTGCCAACTGGAGCGGAAAAACGTGCCCGGTCACGGTAACGTTCAACGGCAAAAAATATACCCGAACTATAAGTGGCGGCGGTTATATCGAAATCAACAAATAAGCAGAGGAATTATGAAAAAATTATCAACAATATTGGGAGTTTGTATGACGTTGCTTGCCGCATCCGAGTTGGCAGCTGTGCCGTGGTACGGCAGGAGCCGGGCATTGAAGGAGGAACAGGGAATCGTTAAAAATACCGGACGTTCTCCGGTGACGATCAAATTGCCGGAGAAAATCGGTGACAACTGGCGCATGAATCTTTCTGTGCGGTTGCCCAAACGCGGTGTTATCGCAGTTTCCACCGGGCGCGGCGCGGAGAAGCTCCGCATCTCCAATAATGGCAGTGAATTTATCTGGCAGCACTGGTCGGTTACCGGCGAAGAACCGCAGATCCGCAGTTACCCAAATGACCCGTTTCCGGTGAAAATGCGTTATTGGTGGGAGCGTACCCAGTACTCCCCCAACGGCCGTTACGCTCAGAACTTTTCGCTGAAACCTGAGATGCTGGATTGGAACGCATTCTTTCTCGGCAAATATTTCAAAGATGTCACTAAAACCTTTTTCCCGTTGACCGTTGAGGTGGAAAACGGTCGTATACGCTGGTATTTTGACAACATTCTTTTGCAGGAACAAGCGGTAACGCCGGAGATTTTTGAGCGGCAGTTGACCTTGCAGATCACCCGCGATGTGGAGTTGACTGCTCCGGTGATAAGTAAAATGGAAAATTCCGGCAAGTTTTTCCACACCGTCAATCTTGCCAATAAATACAATACCAAAGGCGAAAATAAGATCGTCCGCAACCGCCGTTTCACCTTTGAAGGAGTTCCCTTTGAGGCGTTGAGTGCCAATGCCGACGGCAACGATTGTGTCGATTTGGGCGTATCGTGGTTCCGCGAAGGCAACTCCACCGGATATGAAGAACCGCAGACCGGAACTTTCGGCGGCCGCTGGGGCGGTGCGCTCAGCGGCAACCACACCAGATTGCAGTTCCGCATCCCCAACCGGCAGTATAACGCGATCTACATCCTTGCCTCCTGTACTGAGCGTCCGGATCGGGTCAACCGCCTGACGGCGCAGTTTTACCGTCCCGGTTCCGGTTTCCCGGTGAACTTCACTCCGGCAGAGACCATCAAAACTGACGGCAAACTCCAGTTGATCAAAATTCCGTTCAGCCCGGATGTGATGGGTTCATTTATGGATCGGGAGGTGATCGAACTGGAATTGACTGGAGACGTCAAACTTTTCCGGGCGTATCCCGACCCCAACTATTACAGTTATCACGGTGTCGGCGTTCCCTCCGGCGTGCAGGTTTACGCGGTCACTCTCGGCATAACTGATCTTGAAGTGAAATTCATGCCGGACTCGCTTTTCAATTTGTGGGTCGGCGGCAATCCGTCATACTCAGTTACGTTGACCAATAAGCTGGACAAAGCGGTCAAAGCGGAACTGAAACTCAATACTTGCAGTTATGATAAAGAAGAGACGCATAAACGCGCTGCCGTTGTCGATGTCCCCGCCAATGGTACTGCCGTTTACCGCTTCGATCTGCCGTTGCAGAAGTACGGTTGGCACAGTGTCGATCTGCGGGTCAATGACGTTCTTTACACGCACACGCTCACCCGGATCCAGAAGCGTGAACACAAGTTGCGCAAATTCAATGCCAAAGGCTTTATGTTCGGTTCATGGCCCGCCCGCAGCGGAATGCATTTCAGCCCCTCGCCGCGTACTTCTATTGCGCACACTGCCCGGCTCGGTACAGAGACCTTCTCCTTTGCCACGGACATTCTCACCACGCATTATCACTCCGATCTGATGAAAAAGTACGGCATGAAAAACTTCATGTCCAGCTACATCAACTGCCGTTCCTGGACGTTGGATACTCCCGATATCGAAAAGAAACTCTGGGAGACACGTCATCCGGTCAACCAGTACAGCGAACCCAGCTTCATGTATGTTTTTGCTGAACCCGGCGGTATCGGCGGCGGCGGTTCGCTTCCTGAATTTTACGGTGAACCGCGTTACAAGCGCACTCCTGCGGAAGAGGAGCGGTTCAAGCACTTCAAGCGTATCATCATCAACTTCGGTAAAGCGTACCGTAAACTTTTCCCCGGACAGAAGATATTGATGCCGTGGGGACAGCCGACCTTTGCCATTCCGTTTCTGGAAGATCCCGAAACCCGGGAGTACATCGACGGATACGGTTTGGATATCGGTTTCTTTGACCGTATGCCGGAGATGCAGTTCCACGGCAGTACGCTGCACGGGGTCTGGCAGTTTATGCAGTACTGGAAGAAGTACAAAAAGGAAAAACCGCTGATCGTCACCGTTGAAGGACCGTGTATCGGAGGCATTAAAGAAGGTGCGCTGACTGAAGAACAGCACGCATCTCACAGCATCCGTATCATGCTGATTCTTTCCACCTACGGCATCAACCGCTTCTTCAGCACCATCGGTGCCGGTCCGGAAAACTCCTCCTATTGGGGCGAACAGCACTACGCCGGAGGCAACAGCACCCGGCACAAAGTCGATCCTTACTACACGGTCGGTGCGCAGGCAACGCTTATCCGCCATCTGCGACACATGGAGTTTATCAAGTGGATACCGACCGGAAGTTTGTCCACCTATTGTGTGCAGTACAAGGATTCCCGCAACGGTGATATCATGTACGCCATCTGGACGGTGCGCGGCAAGCGCGATGTGACGATGAAGTTTACCCGCGCCTTTGATATCATGGATAACCCGATCAAAAAGCTGGTTGCCTCCCAGATACCGATATTTGTTTACAGCAAGAGCGAAGATATCAAGTTCGGAAAAGCCGACAACAGTGATATCCAGCTCGGTAAAAATCTGCTCAAACTCGGCAATGTCAAAGATTTGTTCCCGAAACAGGTCTTGGATACCGATATCGAATACACCATGTCCTCTCCCGGCAGTATCCGCCGCTTCCCCGCAACGATGGAACTCAAAAAGAGTGCCGCCGGACTGGATATTACTCTGCCGCCGCAGAAAGTCGATCGCGGTATCATGCCGTACTACACCACGCTCGTACCGGAAAAACCGATTGTTATCCCCGGAAAAGGCCGTTACATCACCATGGAGGTCACTGCCGCTTCCGACTGGGGACGCGTTGTCTATGTTCTGCGCGATGCCAAGGGGGAAAAATGGGTGAGTGTCGGTCAGCGTAAATCTTACAACTGCGACGATACCCCCAATGACAGCTTCTTCAACTTTGACGGCAAACGTCTGGTGCGTTTTGAACTGCCTTCACACTTGTATTGGGATAACTTCCGTGAACGCGGAACGACCTGGTGGGGTTCCAGCGAAGGAGACGGTTTTGTCGATCTGCCCTTGTCGATCGAAAAGATTTTCGTTGAACGCCGCAGCAAGGCGATGTATCTCAACGATCTGGTCAAAGTCGACGAACCTACGGTCACATTGGGAGATCTTTACATCGAATATGCCGATGCGGAGAATATGAAGAATATCGACACCAGAACCATGCCCAAACCGCCGGTTGCGGCAAAACAGTTCAATCCCATTGCCCTGATGAAGGATAATCCGCTGCCGCCGTCGGTGATTGAAAAGGTCATGGAACCTGCCTACCATTACGATGGTACGCGCGGCAACTTTTTCTTCAAAGAGATGCCCGGAGCTGTTCAGTATGAGATCTGGCTCAGCCGTACTCCCGATGGTGCCAACGCACTCTGTCTCAACCGCAAGATAAAGAAATCCGGTACGCTGGTCAAAGGTTTTATCGCCAACACCGATTTTTACGCCTTTGTGGTCTACCGTGACAAGAATGGTAATTATTCCAAGCCGTCTGCTCCGTTTAAGTTGAACTTGCAGGATAAGTTTGCTGAAAAATAATTCTCAATTTTGGTAAAAATACAACTTACGGCGGCAAGCTCGCTCCTGTCCTCCGCAGCCATCAAGGCGAAGGAGGATGTTGCTGCGAGCCTTTTGGGCGACCACGGTCGCGAGTTATGCCGCGATAACGGAGAAAACAAAATACTTCGCTTTTCTTGAAAAAGGATGAGGGTTCGGGAGAAGGGAAAAACTTCTTTTCACGGGAAAAGAAGTTTTTCCCTTCTCCTGAGCAATTTACATAACGTTAAAAAAAATGAGGATGAAATGAAAAAAAGTTTTTCAATGTTGTTTGCCGTTGTCGCGGCAATTGTGATCACCGGGTGTTGTTGTGCCGCACCGCAGGTGAAAGAGAGTAAAACCAGTTTTGCCGCCGATGCGGTCGGCAAATATGTCAAATCCGGCGAACTTCCCGGTATCATCAGTATTCTTTACCGGGATGGTGTGCAGGAGACTGCCTGTATCGGCTGGGCGGATGTGGCAAAGAAGATGCCCATTACCATGGACAGCCCCTTTATGCAGTGTTCTCAGACCAAAGGTTTCTGCGGTGTGACGATCGCCATTCTGGTTGAGGAAGGAAAAATTTCTCTGGATGATCCGGTCGCCAAGTATCTTCCGGAGTTTAAAAATCTGAAGATCAAGACCAAAAAGAAAGGGGTTCTGGTTCCGGCGAAAAATGTTTTGACCATCCGGCACGTCATGAACCATACCGGCGGTTTCCCCTTTGAGATCCCAACTAAAGTCAAAAAAGGCTGGCCCGCACTTTCTTTGCGCGACACTGCCAGAGAAGCTGCCGCTCAACCGCTGCTCTTTGAACCGGGAACCGGCATGAAATATTCCAATACCGGTATCGATATCGGTGCTGCGGTCATTGAAGTTGTCACCGGCAAACCGTGGGATATCTTTCTCAAAGAACGCGTCCTTGATCCTTTGGGTATGAAAAACACCACCTTCTGGCCGACCGATGAGATGCTTGCCAAATCCATCTCCATGTATGAGTGCAAAAAAGGTCAGCCTGCCAAATTCCGCAAATTCAGTCCGTGGATGCCGCTTCCGCACAACGGTCCCACCGTATTTCCTTCTGCCGGAGCCGGATTGTGGACGACTGCCAGCGATCAGCTTAAATTCTACAAGATGCTGATGAACCTCGGTAAAGGCGACAACGGTGTCCGTATTCTCAAAGAGGAAACGGTGAAAACTCTGCTCGCCACCAGTACCCGTCCCCGGAAGCTGGGCAATTACTCGCTCGGTCTCAACGCTGACGGCAAAGGTTCGATGGGCCACGGCGGAGCGTGGCGTACCGGATGCACGGTCAACTGGAAGAAGAAGCAACTTAAACTTCACGTTGTTCAGGTTGTCGGATACACCCGTCACTGGGCAACTGATTTGAACAACGCTGCCAAAAAATTCTTTGACGGCAAGTTCGACACCCGGGGAACCGATGCTTACACCGGGAGATTAAAATAAAGTTATCTGTAAAAACAACCTGCGGCGGCAATCTCGCTTGTTCCTGCGAGCCTTTTCTGCGGACTCAGCTTCGGTCGAGTACAGTCGTACACTCCCTCAGCTTCGCCTTGAAAAAACTCACATTAACGTCGCGATAT
>JAFTRX010000081.1 GCA_017462015.1 Lentisphaeria bacterium | reverse complement strand
TATAATAAAATTAATAAGCTACCATTCTCAAGGCATGAGCAAGGCAAAGGTGCGCGGAATGCCGCAGAGCGAGGTCTCCGGAAAATCGACTGCAACCGCCGAGTGCGAAGCACGAGCGGCGAGGCGGCTCTCCCGCCGCCGCAGGGAGATTTTTTGGAGAAAATACCTATGGCGAAAACCGGGGGGAAAGAGTTTGCGTGGATTTCACAGCGAAAAAAATCGTCAAAACGGCAATACAGTTGCTTGACAACGTTATAATAATAAGCTATATTATAAAAACAAAGACTTTCCGGGCGATTAGCTCAGTTGGTTAGAGCGTCACGTTTACACCGTGAATGTCGGGGGTTCGAGTCCCTCATCGCCCACCAGCGTTTTAACAAATTTACCCTGAAAAACTTGACGTTTACGGAAGATCGGCGTGTCTGAAATCGTGTAATCCTGTATGTAAGGTGCGCACTCCTTTTAGCCTTTTTTGCGCCGGTTTCCCGCTCTCTCTACGGAAATAGGGACAAAATGGGCTTTCTTTACTTTTTTTGATCTATTTTCTTTTTGCCTTCCACTGCTTTCTTTTCAGCGGGCACTTGCCTGCCTCTCAACTTCCGTCCACGCGCGCGCGTTGATGTCACTTGTCTTTCCTCAATGGTCCACTAAACTGCCGGCCCTTTTTTGCCGCTTTACTGCCGAGCTTCGATTTACGCTGAAACTCGCCGGAAATATTAAAATCGCAAAAGTGCTATATTTTCCTCTAAAGTAAACTAAAAGGCTATTAGAGTGCTATTATTATGCTTCCCTAGCCTTCCACGGAGGAAAAATGGAAAAAAAAGAAAATTCACCACGCTCTCCGGAGCCGGTTCGCTTCTACGAAAACTGCTGCTACACCGTCGATCAGGTTTCTGAAATCATCCGTCGACACCCCAAAACCATCCGCCAGATGTGCAAGCGCGGTGTGATCGCCGCCAGATGCGATCGCGGCGGCTTTATGATCACCGGATGGGCCCTTCGCGCATATCTGGAATGCCGTTCTGTCACTTGTCAATAATATTTCCGCAACTTTTTTTGTTTTTTGTCTAAACTTTTGATTTTTACCAGATGAAAAAAATGCCAAAAACTTCCGATAATGCCCCCTCGTCCTCCCGTTTTTCTGCAAAAGCTCCGGGCAGACCCAGAAAAATTCCCTCTTGGACTGCCGATTCTCTTGCCGCCGCCGCCAAAAAGTATTATGCCAAGTGCGACCGCCGCACCAAATCCGTCGTCACTCGCGACGGTGTGGAACGCATTCCAAACCCTGCACCATACAGCCTTGAAGGTTTCTGCGCCTTCATCGGAGTCCTGCGCCGCGAATTCAACTCCTGGAGAAAACGCTCTGACGATTTGGCTTATCAAGCTGAACTCATCCACCAGATGATCACCGCCAATCGGATGGAAGGCGCTCTTGACGGTACTCAAAATCCCGCCTTTGCTCAATTCCTCCTCAAAAACAACAACCCGGAAGATTACCGCGACAAAATCGAGGTCGAAAATACCGTTGCCGCCGAAGCTGTTTCCATGTTCGCCGAGTGGAGCTCCAAATGGAAGGATATGCACGATGCTGACAACTGAAATCGGTTCCCAGAAATGGCGGCTCAATAACCTCTATCACATCATCGATGAACACGGCTCGGACGTTCTCTTTAAAATGCGGCCTCAGCAGGAGAAGTTCTTCGATGAATTCTGGTACTTTAACATAATCCTGAAAGCCCGCCAGCTCGGTTTTACCACCTTTATCGACATCATGGGACTGGACTACACCATCTTCAAGCCAAATTTTACCACCGTGATCATCGCCGAAACCAAAGAAAAAGCTGCCGACATCTTCTCCGCCAAAGTCGTCCACCCCTATGAGCAGCTCCCTAAAGAGTTGCGCGACTGGTGTCCCATTGTCGCTCACTCTGCCGATGGCGAGCTTCACTTTAAAAACGGTTCCTGTATCAAGGTGATGGTCTCTGCCCGTTCCGGAACTTGTCAGTTTCTCCATGTCTCTGAGTTTGGCCCGGTCTGCGCCAAGTCCCCCCGAAAAGCCGAAGAAATTTTAACCGGTTCTTTCCCCGCTGTCCATGCCGGATCTTTCTGCTTTGTTGAGTCCACCGCTATGGGAAACTCCGGCCACTTCTACGATATGGTCCAGCGTGCCAAGTCAAAGCAGCTCCAGGGACGCTCTCTTGATAAGCGCGACTTCAAGCTCCATTTCTTCCCCTGGCACGAAGATAAAAAGTATGTTGCCGATCCTCGCTCTGTGGTTATCTCTGCCCGGCTCGAGCAATATTTCGACAAGCTCTACAACTCCTACGGTATTGAACTCTCTGAACAGCAGATGGCATGGTACGCTATCCAGGAGGACATCTATCACGATAAGATCAAGCAGGAATATCCCTCTTATGTCGATGAGGCTTTTGAGGTGGTTCAGGATGGTTCATATTATGGTCGCGCTTTCCAAAAGATTTATGCTGAAAACCGTATATGCAAGCTCCCTTATGATCCGGCTCTTCTAGTATACACCTCCTGGGACTTGGGTATGTCGGATGAAACTTCCGTGTGGTTCTTCCAGTTTTTCGGTAAAGAAATTCGTGTCATTGACTTTTACAGCAACAACGGCGAAGGCTTGCCGCACTACATCAATGTTTTGCGCTCCAAAGATTACCGTTATGCCCGCCACTTTGCCCCGCACGATATCGCCGTCCGCGAACTTTCCACCGGCGTTTCCCGGCTCGAAACTGCCCGCAAGCTCGGCTGTGAATTTGACCGCATCCCAACCAATGTCGACCTGATGGGCGGTATTGAAAATGTTCGCGAAATGCTCGGTTACTGCTACTTTGATGAAGCTAAAACCGCCGAAGGCAGAAAAGCTCTTGAGGCATATAAAAAGGAGTGGGACGACAAACATGGCTGCTACAAGAGTCATCCTCTCCATGACTGGGCCTCGCATCCAGCCGACAGCTTCCGCACTATGGCTCAAGCCTGGAAAATGGGACTGGTCGCCACTCGCTCCGACCGCTCCGCCACTAAAGTAACCGGAGGCTTGCAACGCTTATGAGTCTGGTCAATTTCTCTCCTACAGCTCACCCTTGTATAGACAACCCCATAACCCGGTGGCATGTCGCTCACGGCTGGTGCTACAATGCCGTCGATGTCCGCTCCGGAAATTTCCTCGGCGTTTTTTATGTAACTCTGCTCTGTGCCGATGGCGGCATTATTCACTTCGATACATGCTCTTCCGTTCCTCCGGCTTTGATACTCTCCGGATTCCGGAAAGCTCTTCGTATGGTACTTCCGCACCTTGCCGTGGTCTATGCTACTGTCCCAGCCGGTTCCATCGGTCTTGTCCGCGTTCTCAAGAAGCTCGGGTTCCGTGTCGTTCCCGAGGGTGGTTTTGTTGTCGATTCCCGCGAAATTCTTTTGCTGAAATATTTTAATAAACAAAATGCTATATTTTTATAACTTCAACCCCCAAAAGGAGATTTTTCAATGGGCTTAACTAAATCACCAGAAAGCACTGCGATCACTACGCCTTCCGATCCGGATCCGACACCGATCGCTGCCACCTCCACTTCCGCTGATGTGCAAAGCGCCTCCCGCCAGGAACGCAAGCGCGCCGCTGCTTCCTACGGAAGAAAGCAAACTATCCTTGCCGGTAACACTGCCACCGACAATGCCAACAAAAAAACTATCCTCGGAGGCTGATTGATATGGAAGCTGGTACGATTATCGCCCGCTTTGAAAAACTCAAAGCGACCCGCGACGGCTCCTGGCTCGAGACCTGGCGCCAGGCCCGAAAATTCTGTATGCCGACCGAAATGTACGACCATGCCGAAGGTTCGGTCGTCAATCAGGATATTTTTGACACTACTGCAATCAAGGCCCGTCAGCGACTCGCTGCCGGTATGTATAACTGGATGGCTCCTCCCGAACAGCGCTGGTTTGAGCTGCAGCCCAGCGACAAAGAGCTTGCCAAAGATGACGAAGTCAAATCCTTCTTCGCCGAAGCTACCCGCATCATCGCCGAAGCTCTCGCCAACTCCAACTGGCCCAGTGTCCTGATCGAGACTCTAAACAATCTTGCCTGCGGTCTCGATGGTGTAGTTTATTGCGAAGACTCTGACGATCAGGAGCTGCTCACTTTCCGCTGCTACCCGATAGAAAGTGTCTGCTACGCTGAATCTTCTAAAGGCAAGGTCGATACCATTTTTGTCGAGCTTACCATGACTGCCCGGCAGATGCTTCAGCAGTTCGAGGAGACGAAACTCCCGGAAAAGGTCGTCGCAGATGCCGCCGATCCCCGCCTTTGTGATACGGAATATAAGCTGCTCCACGCCGTTTTCCCCCGTAAAAAACGCGAAGCCCGAATGCTTGATGCCCGCAATATGCCCTTTGCCGACATCTATATCGATTTAAAAACCAAAACCATTATCTCCGAAGGCGGCTTTATGGAATCTCCCTTTGCCGTCTGCCGCTTTGAAAAAGCTTCCAACGAGCAATATGGTCGCGGGCCCGGTGTCAACCTTATCGCCGATATCCGTATGCTCAACCGGATGCGCCAAGCCTATATCATCGGGCGAGAACATCAGTCAGATCCCTCCTATATGGCTCCGGATGGTTCGATCGTCTCGCAGAAATTTGACCGCTCTCCCGGAGCTCTCATATTCTATAAGCCCGATATGTCCGGCGAAAAACTTGCCCAGCTCCCCCATGCCGCTGACCTCAGTTCTCTCTACCGCGACATACAGGATGAGCGAAGCGAAATAAAACAGGGTTTTTTCTGGGATATCTTCGACCCTCTCGGCGACTTGAAGCAGATCACCGCCACCGAAGCAGAGATCCGCAACGAAGGAAAAATGATCCCCTTTGCTCCTATTGCCGGAAATTTGCACAGTGAACTCTTTTCCGTAATAATTCATCGCGTATTCGGTCTTCTCGCCCGCCGTGGCAAGCTCCCGGAGCTTCCGGATGCTCTCGCCGACGACGGACGTTACAAGATCGATTTTGTTTCGAAAATTGCCCGCAGTCTCAAAAAGCTCGAAGCTATGGGGTGGCTCCAGACTGAAGCCAGCCTTGCCAACATTATGGCGATCAAGCCGGATGTGGTCGACAACTTTGATCTTGATGAGGTTTCCCGGCAGATCGCTCTCACCAATGGTGTCAATCCCGAAATGCTCATTGATGTCAAAAAACGCGAAGAACAGCGTGCTGAACGCGCTTCCGCTGCCCAACAGCAAATGGCCGCTGAACAGCTCCTCGCCGGTGCCGGTGCCCTCGGCAACAATCTCGGCAAAGCTCCGGAAGCGGGTTCCCCACTGGAAGCAGTCATGTCAGGTTCCGGAGTGTAAGCCATGGAAAAACTTGAGAAAAAACAACTGTTTTGTAAAGTTTTTGCAAGTGAAGCTGGACAGCTTGTGCTTGCTGAACTTGAAAATTTTGCCAAGTCCAATGAGGCAAACTTTATTCCCGATCCCCGGCTGGAATCTTATATTTCCGGCCGCCGGTCGGTGATTTGCGAAATCAAACACATAATGGAGGAAAATATCGATGAACAACAATGACTTTGAATTGCGCGACGGAAACATCTTTTCCACGGTCTCCGGTGATCTGGTCGCAACTATCGATCAGGAAGGCAATCTGAAAATGGTTCAGGGCAAAAACGCTCTCACCCCCCGCGTGAAAGCTTTTGTCGCTTCTGCTCCAAAGCTGCCGCCGGATACCCCGGAAAATCCGGAAACTCCCGCCGCCATGGAACAGATGACCGAAAATACGGACTTCTCCAACGCTCTGCCCGATGACGAAGAGGTCAATACCCATGTCCTCAATGACTCGGAAGAACACATCTTTTTCGGCGATGCTCCCCGTTGCGGTACCGGCTTGCCGGCAGTTGAAGAAAACACACCATCCCCTGCCCCGGATGCGCTCAGCGTTTACGACATTCCGGAATCAGCTCTGCCCGCTTTTGACCCCGCTCTCGGTACCGCTTCACCAGAAGTCAAAAGCTTTGTCCGTAAACATAAATTCAACAAAGTCCAGACCGCTGAACTCATCCGGCGGCTTGAAAAAAAACTTGCAGTAAAACAGGAGGAAATTGACCATGTCCGATGAACAGAAAACTATTCTCGGCGGCTCTGACAACGACACTCAAGCCGAAACCACCATTACCGATGTGCCGGAAAACTCAGGCGGCGATGACAATTCCCAAGACAGCTCCGGAAGCTCTTTCGATTTTTCTGTTTCTATCGACAAAGACGGCTTTTTTGCCGATAACTGGAAGGACGGTCTCCCCGAAGATCTGCGCAATGAACCCAGCCTTGCCGGCGTAAAAAACCTGACCACTCTTGCTAAAAGTTATGTCAATGCCCAGAAAATGGTTGGCAAAAACAGAATCGCTCTCCCCGGAGAAAATGCCACTCCCGAAGAACGCAACGCTTTTTATACCGCTCTCGGTCGACCGGCGGCGGCTGCTGACTATAAACACGATTCGATTGAAGTACCCGAAGGATTCCAGCTCGACGACAAGGCTCTTTCCGCTTTCCGCGACACCGCGTTTGAACTCGGCTTGACTCAGGAGGGCTTTGAGAAAGCTCTTGCCTTTGACCTTGCCCGCACCAAACAGGCTGCCGAAGCTGCCCTTGCCCGTCATAATGCGGAATACGACGCCACGATGAACAAACTCCAGCAGCAGTACGGCGACAATTTGCCCGCCCGTATTGCTCAGGTCGACAAGGCTCTTTCTACTTTCGGTATCAAAGATCTTTTTATTGAGCGCGGGCTCACTAATAACTATCAGATTTTTGAGGCTCTTGCCAAGATCGGCGCCAGTATTTCTGAGTCAAAACTCAAAGACGGCGATGTCCAGCAGAACTTCAAGACTCCGCAGCAGCAGATCGAGGAGATCTACGCCGACCCAAATGGCGCGATCTACAACAGCGAACACCCCGGACACGATAAGGCTGTCGCCGAAGTCAAACGGTTGATGGCTCTGGCTAATAAGAGCTGATTTGTCAGACTTGTCAGACGATTCAGACCAGTCGGACACCCCGCGCGGAGTACCACCCCTCCGCGCATTTTTTTTGTCCCGGAAATATTTTAAAAGGCAAAGTGCTACATTAGAAACAGAACAAAAGCTATGGACAATCCCTTTCGTGGATCCGGATGCTTCATGCTCGTGTACCGGCGGCGGCCGGTGCTATACGATCCGGCAGGTGCCGGGCAATCATGAAGTCAACGCAAAACCGGAAACTTTTGCCACACAAAACAAAAAGGAGATCACACCATGGCTGAACTTTCCAAAAACTACACCACCCAGTATGCTGCCAACGTCTATACCCTTGCTCAGCAGAAAGGTTCCCGCCTTCGTCCTTTCGTCACCGTCGTCCCCCTCAACGGCGAAAAACGCACCTTTGAACGCGTCAAACCCACCACTGCCGTCAAGATCGAGTCGCGCTACGCTGATACCCAGCTCGTCCATACTGAGTTCGACCGGCGCACCGTCTACGCCAACGCCTGGGGATGGAGCGACATGGTCGACTGGCAGGACAAACTTGATCTGCTCATCGACCCCACCAGCGATGTCGTCGCCGCCGGCGGTTATGCCCTCGGACGTATCATTGACGATATCATCATCGCCGATGCCTTTACCGGAGTTGCCTACGAAGGCAAGAACGGCACTGATCAGGTCGCTCTCCCTGCCTCCCAGAAGATCCCCGTCACCTGGGGCGGAAACGGCAGCAATGCAGGACTCACCGTCGAAAAGATCCTCGAAGTCCGCTCCCGCTTCGGCAAAGCTGACATCGATCTCGACGACCCCGTCAACAAGGTCTATATGGCGATCACCCAGACCCAGCTCGATGACCTTGCCCGCGGTATCGAAGTCCGCTCCCGCGACTATGAAGCTCTCCAGGCTCTTCTCAAGGGCAACACCAACGAATTTCTCGGCATCACCTTTGTCCGCTGCGGCCGCTTGACTGCGACCGATGCCGACGGCGGCAAGTCCCGTATGTGCGCTGCCTGGTGCAAGTCCGGCATCGTGCTTGCCATGCAGAAGGAGATGTCCATGAGCATCTTCACCAACCATGACAAGTGGGACAACTGGCAGGCTCTCGGTACTATGAAAGCCGGTGCCACCCGTATCGAAGACTCCAAATTCCTCCAGGTCTTCTGCCACGAAGCGGCCTGATGTTTTGACACTCGCTGAGTGCCGGGGAAAGGAACAAGTTCCTTATCCTGTCCTCTTGTTTTGAGTACCCGGCACTCTTTTTAACACCGGTTTTAAAAAAAGGGATGTATCATGGATTCGGTCAGTATCTGCAATTTAGCTCTCAACATGCTGGGTATACCGCACATCACCAGTTTCGACGATACCAACAATAATGCTCAAATGTGCAAACGCTTCTATCCGGTCGTCCGTGATCGCGTCCTGCGTGACCATCTATGGAGCTTTGCCACCACCTCAACTGAACTTCAAAAACTCTCCGGCTCAGCTTGCGACCCGGATTTTCAATATGTCTGCAGTCTCCCCGGGAACCTTATCCGCATTGTCTCTCTTTTTCCCGATGTCCCTTTCCGCAAAGTCGGCCGCACTCTCCTGGTCGACACTTTTCCCGTGACTCTTTTATACATCCAAAAGGTCGATGACCCTACCCTCTTTGACGAGACTTTTACTGAAGCTCTCCAGTATGCTCTTGCTGCTGAAATCGCTTCGGCTTCCACTCAGGATATTCAGAAGGTCAATTTTTACCGCTCTGAATACACGAGAGTCCTTGCTCTTGCCCGCAGTATCGACAGTCAGGAGAATTGTCACGCCTACCAATCTCCGGAGCGCCGCAGCTCTTTCCTTTCTGCCAGAGGACGTCCCATTTCGCCGCGCCGAAACAGCGGCAAAATCAATTTCGTCGAAGGCAATGCCGGGAAACAGATCAACGGTAACGGGTGAAACTTATGCCTCTTTACGCCTCTATCAACAGTTTTAATGCCGGAGAACTCTCTCCCAAGATGGTCGGCAGAACCGACGTCTCCCAATACCACAAAGGCTGCAGTAAACTCGAAAACTTTATGGTCACACCCTACGGCGCAGCAGAACGCCGTCCCGGTACCGTGTTTGTCGCTTTTGCCAAGCAGAGTGGTCACGTCCGGCTGATCCGTTTCGTTTTTTCTTCGACAGTCTCTTATGTCTGCGAGTTCGGAGACAGATATATCCGCTTTTTCCGTTCTGCCGCTCCGGTCCTCGATGCCGAAGGTGCAGTTGTGGAGATAGCTTCTCCCTATCTTGCTCAGGAACTTGCTGACATCCAGTTTGTACAGTCCGCCGACGTGATGACCATTGTTCATCCCTCTCGCCCGGTGATGGAACTGAAACGCATTGCCGAAAACTCTTTTACTCTCACTGAAAAAGAGTTCGCTTTTCCTCCCTGCCTTGAACCCAATCTGGACGACAAGGCTACCATTACTCCGTCTGCAGTATCTTCCTCGAACGGAAGCTGGATAACTCTCACTGCCAGCAAAGATACTTTCTCTGCCGGCAACGAGGGAGGATATTTCCAACTCATCCATACTCGAAAAGAAAATGAGATCGCGGTCGACTTCAAAGCTGACGGTGTCACTGATGCTCTCGAAGTTTTCGGCTATTGGTCGTTTACCACTCACGGCACCTGGAGCGGTACGGTCACTATTCAACGCTCTTTTGACGGCGGAAATACCTGGAGCGATTTTCGCACCTACAGCTCCGCTAAAGATGTCAATATCTCTACCGACGGCACTGAAGAAGAGGAAAATGTCCTCTACCGGCTTCGCATGGAAGATTATGCCGCAAGTTCCACCGGGACCTTGAAGCTCTGCCGCTGTCTCCTTGTCAATCCCGACTATTCCGTCACCGGCGTGGTCAGAATTGGCCGCGTCGACTCTCCAACGGTGGCACAAGGTACTGTCGTAAAAAAACTCGGCGGTATTACTCCAACTTCCGAATGGAACGAAGGTGCCTGGAGTTCCCGCCGCGGATTTCCCCGCTCAATTGCTTTTTATGAAGAACGCATGATTTTCGGCGGTTCAGAAAGCCGGCCGCAAACTGTCTGGGGCAGCAAAACCAACAACTGGGACAACTTCCTTATCGGCGACAAAGATGATGATGCATTGGATTTCACCATTGCCGCCGATACCGTAAATACGATAAACTGGATGGTTCAACACGATGCTCTCATTATCGGCACCATGGATTCTGAATGGACCTTGAGCGCTTCGGATACCTCCAGCGCTCTGACTCCATCCAATTTCCGCATCCGTCGGCAGAGCGTTTACGGATCGGCTAAAGTGCAAGCTCAAATGGTCGGCGAAACTGTCCTCTTCGTTCAGCGCGGTTCCAGAAAAGTCCGGGAGTTTGTCTTCCAGTGGGAAAAAGATGGATACGCAGCTCCGGATATGACGATTTTAGCTGAACACATTACTGCTTCCGGGATCATTGCGACAGCTCTGCAGCAGCTGCCGGACTCCATTTTGTGGTGTGTGCTCTCCGACGGTTCTCTCGCCGCTCTCACCTATGAACGCGAGCAAGAGGTTATCGGGTGGCAGAAACATGTGACTTCCGGGAAATTCATCTCCTGCGCCGTTGTGCCCAACGGCGATGAAGACCTCATCTATTTTGCCGTGGATCGCGGCGGAAAAATTTGCATCGAGGTGATGGCCGGACGTAACCAGTCAGCTGATCCAGTTAAGCAGATCTATACCGACTGCTCAAAAGTTTTTACGTTTGAGGAAAGAGCCAGGAAACTGACTGGACTTGAGCATTTAGAGGGATTGACCGTCCAGATACTTGCCGATGGCTCCGTCCATCCGGAAAGAACGGTGAAAGATGGCTCGGTCACTCTCGACTATCCCGTCAAGTGTTGTGTTGCCGGGCTCGGCTTCGTTTCCACATTGTCGCCGATGCCGATGGAACTGGATACTCAGTCCGGATCAACCATGCTCCGCGTCAAAGGAATCAGTGAACTCCGGTTGCGCGTTTATTCCTCTGTCGGCGGCAAGGTCGCTTGCGGAAATGGGTCTCCTCAAACTATAATTTCCCGCGACATTCTGGAGGATAATTTTGACAGCTTTATCTCTCAAAAAACCGAAATGGTCAAAATACTTACTGTCTCCGGCTTCGGAGAATCGACCAGTATCACGGTAACTCAAGCCGATCCTCTGCCTTTCAACCTTTCGGTGCTCACCGCCATTTATCAGATAGGAGAGTAACATGAGTTCGCTTTTGGATGTTTGTAGCACAATGGTCGAAGAATCAATCTGCCCCGGTTTGCTCTGCCGGGAAATGACCGCTGCCGACCGGGAGCGGGCAGCTCAATTGTTGGCTGACCACTACAAATGCGAAAAATTTCCTCTTGATTTTCTCCCGATTACCGGCGTTGTCGTTGAATACTCAGGAATGATTGTGTGCGTGATACCTGTATATCTGGAAAGCTCCAGCAAAGTCGCTGTGCTCGGCCATTTTATCGCTAACGATCATATCGATCGCCGATTGCTCCGAAATGCTGCCGCTCTGGCGATACGCGAGACTAAATCTTTTGCCAGAAGAGCCGGTAAAGTTTATGTAATGTCTGTTTTTGGCAGGCACAGTATAAACCGGATCGCCGACCGACTGGGGTTTGTTACAGCAGATCAGATCGAAGAAAAATTTTGTTATATTGGAGGTAAATGATGGCTGATCCTATTACATGGATGATTATCGGAACCACTGCGGCTGCTGTCGGTATCGGAACCGCCGCCACTGGCGGTGTCATCGGCGCTGTCGAACAGCATAATGCTGCCAAACAGGCGGCGCAAAATGCTGAAGACAACGCTATTATGCAGCAGCAGCAAATGGAGTACAACAAACGCATGGAAGAGCGCGAGGCCGCTGCCATTGAAGCCGAAAACGCCGAAAACGCCAGACGGCAGCGTCTGGAGGCGGAACGGCTTCGCTCTGCCCAGATGGCTCTTTTGGGTAAGTCCGGCGCTGCAATCACCAGCGGCAGTCCGCTTGCCATACTCGGTCAGACTGCTGCCGACGAAGAACTCAAAATTCAGGATATCCGCTACGGCGGTGCCCGCGCTGCTGCAGCTCACCGTTCCAAAGCTGCTGATTACGGCTATGGTGCCGCGATCGCCGGACAAAACATCCTTGCCGCCAAAGCCTCCCAGCCGACTTCCACGGCTCTCGGCGCCGCGATCACTGGCGAGATCGGTTCCGGTGTATTCAAGGCAGGGCAACTCACCATGAGCGCCGCGTCCGGGTATAATGCCATAAAGAAAGGGTAATATTATGCCGAAAATACCTTTGAGCAACCGCACCCCAATGATCGAACACGTCCGCGCAGAAGCTCCTCTTACCGGCGGCGGTCTCCATCTGCGCTATTACGGCGACGGCGGCACGGGCAAAGCCATTTCTGATGCCGCAAAAAAAATCGGCGATGCCGCCACCGGCTTCGGCAACAGCGTGATGCAGTATGCAATAGAACTTCAGGACACCGAAGATAAACTTGCCGCCGCCGAAGACCGCGCTCTTTTTAAGGCAAGTTCCGGCGAACTTAATGCCAAACTTGCCAACAATCCTGCCGTGGATGATAAGACCCGCACCGAGTGGGTCTCTGAGTGGCAGCAGGATTATCAGGAGAAAAGAAAAGATATCGTTGCCCGCATGAGCAAAAAATTCCGCGACCGCCACGATGTCGATATGCAATCTATGCAGCAATCTTTTGCTTCTGACCGGCTCCGTATCATCAATGCCGCAAAGACCCAACGCCTGCTCGATGAGGGGGATACGCTCTATCGGACATTCTGCGACCGGGGGCAGTTTGATGAGGCAGAGAAGTTGGTGCGGGATAATACCGGTAAGCTCTGGAGTGCTGATACAGCTTCCCGGCTGCTGACCCAGGATCTCCCCATGCGCCGCGAATATCTGGAAGCTAAAACCGCAGTAGAAGCCGATCCGGATGCCGCTCTTGACCGATTGCAAGACCAAAAGCAATTTACATTTCTGCCGTTAAAGAACCGCGATCAGCTTATAAGATATGCCAAAGCCAAATCCGCAGAAAAGACGGTGGATTTCGTTCAGGATTATATCGCTCAGATCAACTCCGGAACTCTTTCCGATACTGTAGAGGATCTCAAGACCAAATTTGAAGAAGGCAAAATTTCCCGCAGTCAATTCAATGCGGCAGTACCTTATGTCAGAAAGTATCACGAAGATCTCAGGCGTTCTCAATCTCAGGAAGAACAGCAGAAATTGCGATTAGAGCAGCTTCGCGCCGATGATGCCGCCGGAGCTTTCGTCTACAAAACTCTATACGCTGCCGATGGCTCTAAACTTACCTATTCAGCAGCTGCTCTCGCCGTCAAGCGTCTCGAATTAATGAAACTTTGCGGCGGTTCCACCTCGCTTTTGGATAAGTATATGCCGAAACTCAATTCCGCTCTTGCTCCGGAAGCAGTCGCCCCCGGGCGCAACTCCGGGACAACTTCCAAAAAACCGGATTTCTGGAAAACTCCGGACGGAGAAGTTATCAACAAGTGGATAACTGCCGTTGGCAAAGATAATAATGCTTACCGCTGGGACCCGGACGGATCGGAAGACTCCGACGATTGGAGCAAAGAACAGCAAATGGCACACCATTTGCGTATGGAACTGCAATACCGGGAGCTTGCTGAACAGCTCTACGCAAAATATGGTGATACCAAAGATGTGATAGATACTCTTATTTGGGCAAGAAAACAGCTCAATGATGGAACTATTTCCAGTTTTCTGCAATGGCGGGAAACCAATTTTCCGCTGATCGACAAAAAATTGGGTTACGACAGAGCCCCCAAAAAATCCAACAGACCGAAAGCCGGAGATAAATAATGGAAACCACAGACAATACTCCTCGCCGGAAGCTCCGGCCGTTGACAGCAAAACAACAGTACGATATTCTGCAGAAAACTTTCACCCAAGATCCCTATGCCTTTACCGAAGCATGGGAGGACGGTGCAACTTTTCGCGCTGAACTTGAACAGTTCCATCGCAATATGGCTCCGGAGGAAGCCGCCGGAGACCGCCGACGGCTCGCTATGGCCGCCTATTACTTCGGTTTTCAGCCCGGTATGTTCGACTATGCTTATGACAATTTTGAGCAGTTCAGCAGTAAAGCTAACGGTGGAAAAGTTCTCGATGCGTTCGATGACTTTGACCGGGTGGCGGCAACATTTCAATATCAGAAGCCGCGGCAGAAGCCCGGGTTCTGGAGTGCGATCGGCAATGTTGCGATCGCTGATTCTGCGGCGAAGATGGAAGCGGTATCGGCTATGGCCGGAAGAGAGGATGCCGCAAAGAAATACCGGCAGATCGGGGAGACTGCCCGGCGCGAAGCCGATACCGGATTTTCCAATTTTGAAACTCAACGGATACCGGCAGCTCTTAAGCAGGATATGACTTCTCTTTCCGGCAGAGTCTACAACTTTTTCGCTGCTCTTGCCAAGGCTTATGCTATGAGTGCCGTATCTCAAGCCCGCTTGGAATTAACTTCCACGGCTCCCGGCGCTGAACAACTTCTCCGCGATCCTTATGAAGCGGGAACTCTCGCCGCCGATACGGTGCGCGGCGTTTACCAAAACCGGCTTGAAGGCGGTCGCGATACGGCTGAATTTGTTTCTGAAAATGCCGCTCTCCCCGATTATTGGGTATTCAATTCCGGGTCGGCGGCAAACTGGTTCCGGAACTTCGGTGTTGCGGTCATAGGTTCTCTGCCGACAACAGTCACCAATCTCGGCATGAGCGCGCTCGCAGGTCCAGCTTCTCTTGGTGTTTTTTATGGCACGGATGCTTATTTCAATGCGCTCGATGAGGGCATGAGTGAAGAGCAGGCTCTTGCTTACGGAGCTGTCATCGGCGTGATCAACGGGCTCGGCGATATTGTCACCAATAAATTGATCTTCGGCAAAAACGGCGGAACTCCGCAGGGGAAAGATGCTTTAATAAAAGAACTTTCGCGCAAGTGGGTATCGCGTTTTATCCGCAATGGAGCTTCCGCCGCCACATTGGAGGGGCTCGAAGAAACGGCCGAACAAATCGCGGAAAATATTACCGATGTTGCCTTCGGCCGCCGCGGCGATATCAAAAAGATGTCTCCCCGCGTTTTTATGGGCGAGATGTTCCGGAATGTTCCCGAGGCTTTTGTTCAAGCCGCTACCACCGGCTTTACTCTGGAAGCCAGCAACTACCGCGCCAAACAGAGTTTTAACGAAAATATGCTCCGGCAGTATAAAAATATCGACTTCGTTCAAGCCACTATCGCCGATCTGCAGAACCGTCAGAACGATCTTGCTCCGGATGAGAAGTATCTGCTCGATACGCTTATGGTTCTCAACGATGCGGCTGATCCTGCCAAGATTGCCCGCGCTGCCGAAATGATCTCGGTTCACCAGTATATCCGGAGTTTGGATAAACAACAGACCAACGTTCCGCGAGTGGAGGAGACTGCTTCTCCCGATGATGCCGGAAGTGTTGCTGTTTCAGAAGAGGCTGCAGCTGATTCCGAAGCCGCCGGTCAGACCTTGAAGCTCGTCCGTTTTCTCCCGCATGATCCGCAGGATACTGCCAACGCTGTTGCCGATACGGTTTCCCGGCTGGGTTACTCCGCCGATGTCGTCACTCAACTTACCAACTGGGATGCCGATCAAATCGCTCTTATCAAAGCGCAGCTTCCGGCGGAAATACTGACCATTATCGAAAACAGCACTCCCGAAATCCAATCTGCTGTCCTCGGGAAAATGTATCCGGCTTTTTACCATAACGGCAAAATCTTTATCAACGCTCAAAGTGTCCGCCCTTCCGAAGTCCCCCGCGTGCTTGCTCACGAAGCAGGTCTCCACTTCGGATTGCGCGCCGCTTTCAAAGCGAATATGGATACCCTGCTCGATAATATCTATGCTGACAACTTCGATAATCCGGAGCTGGCCCGCATCGTAAAAGAGTACAACCTTGCCGAAGCGGAAGTTGATGAAGAGGGCAAGCCTCTCTTTGACGGCGAAGGCAATCAGATCTTTAAAGAGCTGTCTGAAGAAAACCGCCGCATCGCCGCCGAAGAGTTCCTCGCGGATCTCGCCGAAACGGGAGGATACGACTATCGAAAAGTTTATGCCGACAATCAAGCCGATATCGATGCTTTTGCCAAAGAAAACAATATCGATATACACAACCTCGCCGATCGCCGCCAGCTGGTCAAAGATTGGGCCGCCGCCACCGGATATACTGTGCAGAAACCGAACTGGTTCAAGCGCATGATCTCCAACATCCGCATCTGGTTCCATAATCACGGCATCATGGTCAAGCACTTTTCCGATGACGATATCGCCAACATCATCTTCCGCTCCGCAAAAGCCGCCAGAGACCGGCGCAGAACTGCAAGCAGAGACGGCGATGGGGTGAGGTTTTTGGCAGAACCGTTTACCGAAGCGCAGAAAAGAGATATTCTTGCCATGACTCCGAAAAACGGTGTCGATGTTATGAAGAAAATATTGTATGGTGGAAGTATTACCAGAAACGGTAACACCGTACACTTTGACGGAAAAAACAGTCATGCTCTGAAACTGCATCTGGATGCAGAAGGTTTTAAGCCAAGCAAAGGGCCTGTAACACCTGAAGAAGTGGAAAGATTTTTGCCGTTAGCATTGGCGCAAACGCCAAAGCCAAGTGAAACTAAAAATAAACGTAACCGGAAAACCAAAAACAAGAAATATAGAATTTCTGTTGATGGTATTCGATACACTCTTGTAACAAGTTGGAAAGGTTTTTTTAGAAGCTTTTATAGCAATAAAAGAGCCCCGGGCGAAGTAAATTCGCAAAAAGCGGGGTCCGCCTCAAGCCCGGAGCATATCAATAATATATCACAAAATCCGGAAAATGCAAGCTCTACGGACAAAAACGGACCCTCCGCCGCTCCGGACGGAGCTATGGAGGGTAAGCGGACGGGAACGGACAGGTCGGACAAGTCGGACGGGAACGGTGCGCTCTTTACCCTCAACAGCAATGCCAGTGAGGAACTGAAGCTCCAGGTCAAAGCGATGCAAGATTGTGTCGGGCCTTTCCTCGATCAGGATGGTGCTGAATATGCCCGGAGATTCAAAGAAAAGTACGGCATTACCCTAGATCCCGATGAGGCGATCGTTATCGCTCAACTTGCCATCAGCGAAAACCGTTCCGCCCGGCAGAAATATGTTGCCGCACAAAACGCCGTCAATGCCTGGGCATATTTCAAAAGTTTCAACCCGCTCTTTGACTTCATCGTCGGATTTGCCGGAGAAGATTTCAAGATCAATCCCGGAATGGCTTTTGCCGGGGATGAATTTACCGGAACTTTTATCACTCCGGAGTATCGGAAATACTCAGTCAAACGCCGTCAGAAGCCCAATGAGTCCGATGCCGCTTACCGTAAATATCTTGCCAAACGCGACAAGGCTCTTGCCAAAGTTTCCGGAACCCAGCTCGATGAAGTCGCTCAAGCTTATGCCCGCGAAAGCGGCAGAGAGCTAAAGGATGTCCAGGAAGAAATTATCGACCTCCTCCGGAACTTGCAGCGTACCGATATTATCTCCCAATACAAAAAGTATAAGGATGAATTGCTGTCTGAAGATGACTTTATGCAGCAGGAACGTTATCGAATCGAAGATGAAGTCATCTCTATTCTTGAGTCCGGACGACCGGTAGTAAATCCGGAATTTGTAAAAAATAACCGGGCTGTTTACAAGGAACTTTATAAAAAAATGTTTGGCAAGGAGGCTCCATTCTCTCCCGGAAAAAAGGATATTGAGGCAATTAATGCTGCTTTAGTTCAAGAAGGTGCAAATGCTGCTACTTATGCACAAGCTTATAAAGCAGCACGTAAAGTTGCTTGGGAAGAGATGCAGAATAAACTTGCCGAACTGAAAGATAAAATTTTCAAAGGTAATCAGGATGCTGCCAGATTACAGCGTGAAGCTGCTACTTTTGCCCACAAGCATCTGGAGAGAGAAAATCGCGGTGAATTCATTAATGGTATTGTCGGTTTATTGAAATATCCTACTGCTCCTACAAATAAATACCCGGAAGGACGGCGGCAGCATGAATTCGACCGCTTGCTCGATAAAATGCGGCAAAGGGCGAAAAATATCCGTCGAGATCACTTTATTAGTGAAATCCACAAAATGCTCGAGCAAAATCGAAGCAGACGTACCGCGAAAAATGTTCCCTATTCTCCGATGGGAGAACGTCAAACAGCTCTTGACCGTATCAATCTGATTTCGCGCATGAACCCCGAAACAGTGCTTGTGCTCCGAAGCTTTGCTGCCGAGCAAGTGGCTGCACTTCAGGATCAACTGGATGGGATGATGGATTCCGGCGATGATGTCGAACGAGCTCAAGAAATTGCGCGTCTCCAATCGGAATTGAAGAAGAACGAAAATGATCTTTTCTATCTGGAGCACTACGGCAACCTCGATATGAAAACCCCAGAGGCTGTTCAGAAAAGTTTTGATATGCTTAAAAAGTTCATCCAAAGCGGTCGTGAAGAGTTCATGACGACCATGATGGAACGTGCGCTACGGATACGGCAGACCAGGGAAAAGCTTCGCAGCGAAATGACTCTTGGTGATTTAAATGTTCCAGATCGTCGTTTCCTTGATCTCACCAGAAATTATGCAAAAGAATTCGCAGTAAGTTCGCTTTCTGATACCCAGTTGCTTCGGGAATTTTCAAGAATCAGCGATGATGCCGATTTTTACCGCAGTGAGCATGGTAAAATATTAAAAATGATTGAGGATTCCAGTGAGTTGGAACAAACATTGAAACGTGAAGCGCAAGCTAAACTTGATGAATTTTTTAAAGAAAAAGGATTGAAGAGCCTTGTCGAACGTGGTAAATTTTTGCGTTCTCTCACCAAAGTCCAGGACACCGGTATTGTTATCGATGTGTACGGTGCAACAAGAATTGCCGAAAATCAGCCAAAAAATGTGACGCCGGAGAATCTTGTGAAATATTCTAATTTCTCTGCCGGCCGTCCTGTGACCTCTGCAACATTCGTTTTAGAACACGCCAGAAAAATTTTAGAGGATATCAATTCAGACACTGCTGTCAACGGCATAGTCAGAGTTGGAGATTTGGAAAATGCAAAAAAACTTTATTCTGAATTACGCAAAATAGAAAATGCTCCGGATACCGTTTCTGGCAAACGTTATACAGTGGCGATCACCAAAAATGGATTGCGTGTGTACGCCGATACTAATGGCAATGAAGTTGTCGCTTTTGATTTAGCTGAACCAACGCCATTCCTTGCTGAGTTGTTAAAGGATAAAAGACAGATTTTTAAATTGGATGATATTGCAATAGCTTCGGCGACAGCCCGTATCCATGAATATGATGCCGGTGTAGATATCTACCAGGAGCGGGATATGGGGGATGATATCGACAGTGCAGCAATGAAGGCTTATTTTGACTCGGATGGCAATGATCACAGTGTCCGGAGAATAAAAATCCAGTCTGCAGATCCTACTGCTCTGAAGCAGCAGAAAACTTTGTCTGTATCTCCGGAGCAGGCCGTGCAAATAATTCTTACAGCCGAGCAGCCTTATTACAAAACTAATATGACTTTTAATGGTTTCACGGAAGAAAAAATATCTGCAATCAAAGAATGGCTGCAAAAAAATCATCCGGGAGCTTTAGAAATGGGGTATGCATTGCGGGATATTGTGAAAAAACAAAATCCACAGCTTGATGCTGCTGTCTTTGAAAGGTATGGCGTTCATTTGCCCGAACATGAAAATTTTTGGTATGCTGATTTTAAAGGCAGCGTCAGAACTCAAATACAGGATGCCGGTTTCGGCAATTCTGCCGGTGGGATGACAGTTTCTGCCAATTTTCTTACAGCGAGAAGATTTCACACATTGCCGATCGACATACAGAGCGGATTTGTTTCTCTCTTTATGCGGAAACAAATGGAAACTGCTCATTTTATTGCTTGGAGTAAGACCGTTCGGGAATTGAGAAGCCTTTACAGCAGCATCGATGTGCAGAATGTTTTGATCAAGGAGTTCGGCAATGATGCGTGGAATGTGTGGAAAAAACGTATTGAACTTTTGGCGACAGGCGGCGATCCCGGCAAAATTTATGACAATATTGCAAATTATTTTAATGAGATGTTTTTCCCTGCAAACATCGCATTGAATATGAAATCGGTTGCAAGTCAGTTTGCCGGTGGCGTTGCATACAGTCTTTATGTGCCTCCTCATGAATTATTGAAGCGGATTGCGATTGATCGTAATTCTGCGCAGTATCAAAAATTTATTTCACAAGTCAAGATTTCCGGCTATCTTGCAAACCGGGCCAATGGCGGTTTTGATCCTGCAATCAGACGGATGACGGATGTATTCCGGAAAAAAAACATTTCTCCGCTGTCAGATGCTTTGCTCGAAAAATCTCTTGCATTGACCACTTGGAGCGATCAAAAAGGTGCTTTGTTCTGGGGATATATGGCGTATGATTATTTCCTTAAACATGGAATGGCAAAGGGAATGTCTAAAGCGGAAGCTGAGCAATATGCTTTTCAAATGTGGAAACGGGCAACGGATGAAACGCAGCAGTCCGGAGCAATGAAAGATAGAAATTCTTTCAATATTAACTCCGGAGCGATGCGAGCTGTTACCGCTTATATGACCAGCCCAATGCAGCAACTTGGCTTGGAAATCTCTTCTATACGGAAATACATAAAAGATAAAACCCCGGAGAATCGAAACGAGATGATCAGGCGGATTGTAGTCAATCATATTTTGGTTACTACGTCTATGAATTTTATTGCTTCCGCGTTCCGGCATGGTATCAACTTCGCCGATTACCTTGATGATTGGGAAGATTATGTCGCCGGATGGATTCTTGGAAACTTTGATGCAATCTGGTATCTCGGAAAAACAATTCGCGGCATTGTTACCGGAAACTTTTTTGACCGGCAACCCAGATCCCTTGTGCCGATAGTTGATAATCTTTCGAGAGATTTCTCTAACATAGCAAATGACATTTCCGGTAAAAGCGAAGTCCAATGGCTTGATTATTTGCAGGCAACGGGAGATGTACTCATGTCTGCCGGACCGGCGGCCTCTCGGACAATTGGAATGGGTCTGTATGTTTCTTCCCGGGAGATCAGGCGTATTATGCGTTGGCTTGAGGCAAGCAAACCGAAACGGAAAAAGTCGTGGTTTTGAGCCACGGAAATATTTTAATTATGATTGTGCTACATTAAATCACATAAGACAAGGAAAGGTCAAATACACATGCTTGAACGCAACGAAAATACTCTGCTTTTTGAGGTCAGTCAAACTCCCGTCTTTGACTTCAATATCCGTTTTTTTGACAAGTCAGACATTAAACTTTTTCTTGAACAGGATGGCGGCGGAAGCTTGTCCCTGATTCCCGGAACCGACTATTCCGTCGAAGACAAGGACGACTATTCAGACGGTGCTAAAATCACTCTGAATATCGGTTCCCGGAATCTCCCGCAGCTTCCTTCCGGCAAAAAGCTCGCTATATCCCGGATACTTCCTCTACACCAGACTCTCAATCTGCCCGAAAATGGCAAGATACCTTCCACGGGGCTGGAACTCCAGCTCGACCGGATCGTCATGCAGATCCAGCAGCTTTCAGAAAAACTTGGCCGCACCATCGCCGCTCCGCCGACTTCGGGGACTCCGACTTACACTCCCGGCATTGACCCCGATCCCGGCACTGACCCCGACCCCGGTGATGACCCCGGCACTGACCCCGACCCGACTGTGGATTTGTACAACAAGCTTTTAGCTGGGCTTGCAGCTTTGGATGCCACTAAAGAGTGGGTAGTCTATTACGCTGCTCTTGCTGAGTATTGGGCAGGTGAAGCCGCCGCTTCCGGCGGCGCTCCGGCATATCATTTAACCTATGATGTTTACGGTGAGACCCAGATTGTCTACCCGACAATCATCGACCCGGGTGACACTCCCATTGAGTCTCCTGTCGTTCAGCCGATCGGCAGCAAGGTGACGTGGACAAAAGTCGATATGAACGGCAAACCGGTATATGGCGACGACCACACCACGGTTGAATCGGTCCGCGTGATTCCGGGCGAAGTCCTCTCCGAAGGCATCCCGACAACTTTTACCATCTAAATTGGAGGATATAACATGTCTGAAACTACCTCTACGGGGTACAGCATCCAGTTCCGCGATGCCAACGGAACGCCACTGTACCCGATCGCCCGCGCCTCCGGCGTCATCATGCCCAACAACCAGTACCTCGACCTGACGGACTATGCAAAACGAGCTGAGCTCATCAGTGAGCTTGCTCTGGTCGTCAGCGCTCTGCCTTCAGCGGACACCGCTGACCACCGGTTGATTTACTGCGTTCCTGCTGAAATTGGTGAAGGGTACACCAAGTACATTCCGGTCAATAAGGGCGCCACTGATGCCCCGGATTGGGATTGGGTCGATCTCGGCGGCTCTACCATAACGGTCGACCCGGATGAGCCTCTGCCGGAAGGCGTGTACGTTACCGTTGAACAGGTCAGCGCCGCTCTTGCCAAGAAAGCCAACTCCGCCGATGTATACCTCAAAACTGAGACCTACTCAAAAACGGAAGTTGACGCCGCCATCGCGCTCGATGTCAGCTATGTATCGCTCGGCGAAACGGAGATCGAGCCTCCTCCCGGCTTCCTCCCGGAAGTTCCTGAAGATGACGAAAATACTGAAGAAGATAGTGAAACCCCTGAAGAAGAAGGAGAATGATTATGCCCGATACTGAAACCATAAAGGCCTTGAAGGTCGTCATCAAAAACCGCGAAGGCGTGCCGGTCCTGCCCCTGATCGAAACGACCGACGTTGTGGAAGAAGGCAACAATACGCCCGTCACCTCCCACGGCGTCAAAACTTTCCTGAACAGTTTCACCCCGAACAATATGCCCGGAAGCGGCGGCGTGGGCCGCCAGATCGGTGACATCTTCCACAATATCAGTAAGATTGCTCCCAAGGGAGCTTACGTTCTTGATGGCGGCATTATCCCTGAATGTAAGACCCGGCATAAGCAGTTCTGGAACTGGCTTGCCGAGCGAGGCCAAAGCTACTTGTGCATTGACGAGGACACTTACAACAAAGACTTGGCCGCACACGGCGTTGTGCTTGCCTTCGTGAAGTACGACAACGGCGACTTGCGGCTTCCGACGTGGCATCCGGGCGTGCCTTTCAACGCGATTACTTCTGTTCGCGGGAACGGCATGGCGTTGGGGTTTACCGACGGCACCAAAAACTATGGTATATATGAGGATTCCAGCGACGTCTATGTCGCAAATTTTAACGACCGTCTTTATGGAGTCGAGGTCGGTACGAAACAATCTGGAGGCGATGGTGCAAACAACAAGCTGGCGCAGGGCATTACCCCCGACCCGGCAAAGTCCGGTTTGGTCGCTCAGGAACCTTACGACCCAGAGCTCCACGGCGTTTACTGCATCCATGTTTATGATGAAGTTACCCCCAGCTCGAAGCTCGACGCGGACGCTTTTACCGAATATGTCGAAAGGCTCATGGCAGAAATGCGCCTTCAAGCTAAAGTCGACCTGACTAACGTTACCGGCTCCGCTGACTTCGTGGTCGAAAGCAAGGTCAACGATGATGGCAGCTGGTATCGGCTCTACAAATCCGGCTGGGTCGAACAGGGCGGCATCGTCCCCGATGCGACTGCCACTAAAATGGTTACAGTCACATTTTCCAAAAAGATGAAGGACACTAATTACTTTTTGGCAGTGGGCCACACTTCCTCAAACACCAACGGCACTGTTCAACCAGCAGGTGTAAGCGGCTTCGATCTCACTGTCGAGAGTATGAAGGTGCGGATTTTTGGCTCCGATAATTCAGGCCTTCGCTGGAAAGTCGAAGGACAGGCGGCGGAAGTTCCGCAGTGGGGAACTACCAATGTCTGATAGGCCCACCAATTTATATCTCCCCTACTCAATGGTCGGCAACGGAGTCGACACCTCCGATGCCACCATCACCCCCGAAACCGTGCTGAAAGACTATGTCGGTTACGGCAGAGAGGGCAGAGTCACGGGTACTTACACTCCCCCGGAGATTCCCGTCTCCGGGGACGGCTTCTCCGTGGCGAAGATCACGGAATTTATCCCCTACTCACCGGCGTTTAGAGGAGTGACGGAAATCACCGTCTCCGAAATAGGCTATGTCGGAAATCAGGAGGAGGATTGGGGACAGGACTACTCCGACGCCAATGGCAAATATATTGTCACCGAGGACACCTATTATGAACCGGATGAGAAAAAGCGCATATACAAACATGAATCCAAAAACTACTGGATAATGTATTACGATGACTCCGAGTGGGAAAATTGGGGCAGTAACTATTGGGTGATAACTCCGCGTGAAGGGGACAGCGAGCCTTATTCGGCGGTCGCTTGTGCAGCAGCAGAAGAGATCCCGACCAGTGTTACCGAATGGTACAATATGGAGTATGACGTGGCGGTCAATGTCGGTATCGCCACCACCATAACCGACAAACCGGAACAGCCGCTGGTATTGAACGGTAAGCTTGCTACCAGATACAATGCGGAAGAAATGGACTGGATTTTTGCCGATACCATCACCGCGTTTAAAGGTTTTGATATCACCCCAAAAACAGGTGAAATGTACAACGCTTTCGATGGCAAACTTATCGGTAACTCTCTGGGGCATGACCCCGGCGACATGGAAAGCAACGCCGTGATGTATTGCAATCCGGGCACTGGTGAGGGGGTTGCGGTTCAAGGGAGAATCGTACCTTATATACATAAAACTTTAGTCAACGGAGTGCCATGCATATACATGGATATCGATACGGCGGGAATTGACAGTACCGAGCATCTCCGTTCCCGCGACAACTATGCTTACATTCCGTTAAGCAAGTCGCTGTCGATTTCCTGTCCTGAATACTATCCCAACCCGCCGCCGCCGTTCAATCAGTTGTCGCTGGTGGGAACGGTGTTTTGTAATACATGGGGAAATACCTCAAGCGGCTTCTTCCTGCTGTCAAAAGAGTTGGTCGATACAACCGGGCATACAACTCCGGTAGATAGACCCAAGGGTGTCGAACTCGGTATAGCTTTTGACCCGAACTACGGTTTTAAGGTCCAAGGTGCTCCCGGCTACTCGTCTGATTACAAAAAGTATTATGAAGCATATAATGGCAAATGGCTGCAGTTTGTTTTGATTTATGATGACGCGCAATTTAAGCTGTATCTGAATAACGAACTTCGGGTCATCGCGCATGATGTGGGGTGGGCAGGCATGCCATGGACTGATTCACTTAATTATCTCTTTTTCCGTCAACCGTATAATGGCTTCACCGGCGAAGTGGTTTACTTCGGCCCCATGTACGCCTTTGACCGGGTGCTGAGCGAAGCGGAGATAAGCCGCGCTTGGAAAGAGTTGTTGACAACGGACGAGACACCCGACGACATTACTTCTTACCTTACTTTTCACGCCCCGCTATCGGATGCATCGACAACCACCCCAACCGGGCATACATTGATCATACCGGCGGATGTTACTTTTGAAAATGTCGATGGTGTACCTTGTGCATATATTCCGACTACAAATATAGAGTGCTCCACTTTCGACACACCGATAGCTCGAACTGATCGAACCATTTCGTGCTACGCTAAAACACCTTTGGAGGTTTCCAGGTTCCGTGTTTTGGTGGGTTTTGGTGCGCCTTCTTCCGGCGGTGGAGATTTTCTTTTCGGGCTCGAGAAAACACGGCTTAAGGTAGACATGAACTATTCCGAAGCGTATATCGATACCCCTGAAACAATAGATTATACGCAATGGCATCACTACGCCGTTACAGTACATAAAGACACCTTTAGTTTTTATGTAGATGGCGTACTTTTGGGCGAGACAAAGTATATTGAATACGGTACTTCTACTGGTCGTATCACGCTTGGACGTGAAGACGAAAACGCTGAAGTCTATCTGGCAGATTGCCGCATTTACAGCCGGGCGCTTTCAATGAAAGAGATCAAAGAACTTTCGTTGCAGCTAAAAAAGTAAAAGGGGTAAAAAATGACTGTAAAAAAACTCGAAAAAATACTCGCTATCGCCAAAGAGCTGAGCCTTGAAGGTTGGGAGCTGCTGCTCGATACCGATACCGCTCTGGCTGAGTGCAACGGCTTGGGGCCGGGGTGGCTGCGCATTACCCGGAAGGTAATCAGCTTCCTCTTCCCCGTGTTCGCGCCTCCTGCTGCCATACATGATATGGTATACTTCCGTGGCGGCTCATGGCAGGACCGCGAGCGCGCGGATCGCGCTTTCCTCGCCAACAGCATCCGCTGTATCGAAGCCAAGTATTCGTCCAGTTTTGTCCGTAAGCTGCTTGGTGCGATCGCAAAAGGGAATTACTATCTGCTCAGGATGGGCGGGCACTTGTCCTTTAATTACAAGGAGGCAGCTGATGACAACGTATGAGTGGCTCGGACTTATCGTGGTGCTTATCACCGGCATCTGGAAGCTGTCGGACAAGCTCACGAAGATCGAACTCCGGTTGAGCGGCAAAGTCGGTTTCGATGATTGTGCGGACCGTCAGGAGAAGTGCCCCTGCCGCGAGGATGTGGATAAATTACAACGACAGATCAACGAACTTCACCCCCACCAAAAATAGGAGAGAATTACTATGACTAAAAAACTTCTTATCGCCGCAGCAATAACTTTACTTTTGACCGGCTGCAATAACCCCGTAGCTAAAGGCATTGCCGGAAAAACCATCTCCGGAAGCGGTACCGTTGTCTACGGCAGAGTCGGACTTGACACCACTACCCAGACTCCGGAAATGACGAGCCTCTTCGTCTCAGGGGATTACGCCAGTATCACCGGCAACACTGAAGTTTTCCGTCTGGAAGAGAGCGAGGATGCCAGCATCTTCAACTCCAAAAGCAGGACAAAAAAACGCAAAATATTTTTCGCGTCCGGAGACAAAGCCCGGATGGACAAGGTTATCAACGCCGTAACAAAGGAGGCACGCAATGATGATGATGCAAATCAAAACAACTGACGGCTCTATGGTCGAAATCGACATGGAGGAGGCCCGGAGAATCTACCACGAAGTGCGCAAACGCATGCCGGCGCAGCGCCAGGAACATCACATTCCCGGCAACGCCGAAGGTTATGCCGCCAAAACTCACGAGGTGATGACCGATGCTCAAAAAGAGTTGCGCAAAGCTACCGGCGATTATCCGGAGGATCTCGAGGAACTTTATGAGTTCGCCGCCAAACACCGCCTCTTCGGCGGCCGCAGAGATACTCATATCTTCTGCAATTTCATGAAGCTCTTTTTCTGTCTGATGCAGAAAGAGACTCACGAGGCATAAAATTTTTGCCGGGATGAATAAAGGTTCCGCTCTTTCATTTTCGGCGGTCAAACAATTTTGCGGAACAGTAAAGGAGATCAATATGATCAGAGCTCACGAAATGAACAACAACGGCAGAGATTACTGGGTCGAAGATACCCACCGGGGCAACGGCCTTGCCGTCGGCGCGCTTGCCACCGCCATCCCCGCCGCCGTAATCAGTCTCGGCAACTTCGCCAAAGAGTGGCTGGGAAACAATGGCGGCAACACGGCGGCGGGCAATGTCGCAAACTTCTGCGCAGCCATGGTGCCCGCTCTTTCCGGACTTCTCGGCCGCACCGTCAATGCGTCGACCTGCCTTTCTCCGGCAGAAGTGAAAATCGCTGAACAGGCGGCAAAGATCGCCATGCTCGAAGCTGAAAACTATTCCGACCGGGGTGTTGCCGACCTGAATAAAGCTATCACCCAGGGTCAGAAAGAGCAGTTTGAGTACAGCCTCGGTCTGGAGCGCCGCCTCGGTGTCCTGGAAGGCGAAAACAAATGTCTGCAGCAGCGGTTTGCCGACTACAAGGAAAGCCAGGCGGAAAAAGCCAAACTGGAAAAAGAAGTCATGGAAGGCAAGATCAACCGCGTTGCCGATTCCGTTGCCTGTCTTGCTGACAAAGTCGATGGAAACGCTCAGGCGATCAATGCCACCAATGCCCGCATTTCCGCCATTACCAAAGTTGTGGTTCCCGGAGAAGTCGTCTGCGGCGACCGCTGCAGCAAGTGCAACGGCGGAAATGGTAATCAGCAGTAAGAAAAGGAGGTGCCTATGTCCCTCTGTTGTCCTCTCGTGCTGAATTTGCAGGGAACTCTCGGAACAGTTGACTATCATGCCCCCTGCGGCTGTATTTCCATGTGTGAACTCACTAAATGCAAGTACACCCAACGCGGGCTGCTGGTCAAATTCAACGCTCTCGGAGCGACCGCCGCCAACACCGTCAATATCGTCGCTCCCAAATGCGGCGGTTCCATGGCTCTGGTCAATCAGGCAGGTGCCCTGGTGACGAACTCAACTTTGACTGCCGGAACGGTCTACACCGTCTATCCGCAGTACATCAACGGCATCCTGCGCGGTGTCGTTGCCGGATTGTAAATCCCGAAAAAATCATATCCCGTTCCGGAGTCATCCGGACGGGATCCTGCTCAAAAAAAGGAAAGGAATTTATATTATTATGGATGTAAACACTGCTCTTGCCCAATTTATTTTGGATGAGGTTCTCCCGATCGAAAAAGATCCCGTTTCCCGCGCTGTCCTCGGCGGGCTTGCCGCCGCGACCGGTACTTCTTTTTTTAAACTCAAAGGATTTGACGGTATCGACCTCAACAAAAATCCGGAGGAGCTCCACAGCATAATCAAAGGTGCTTTTGAAGCCCAGCCGACAATCACCATGAGCCTGGCCGATCTCCTGCCGGATGATGCCTGGGCGAAGTACCCGGTCATTGCCATGCCGCGTATCCGGAAAAGCCTCGAAAAGCCATACGACATCGATCTTGAAACGGTCGAAAAGTTTATGTCTCTGCTCGCTCAAAACTGAAAAAAACATTGCCCGGCAGACTAATTGCTGCCGGGTTTCTTTCTGCCCCGGTTGTCAACTTTGATGCGAAAACAATCCAGTGTCGGCAAATTCAACGCCTTACGCAGTTTGCAGGCAGTCTGATAGGTGATCGGCCTGCGGGCAAACGCTGTACGCACCGTCTTTTCACTCAAAAAACAGCGGTCGCCGATCAATTTATACACGTTGATCTGAATTTCTTCTCCCATTGATTATCCTTTCTCTGCTAAAAACGGTTTTTTGTGCCTTTTCAAGTGCTTTTTCGTTGATTCCAAGGTAGCGCACTGTCGTATCCAGACGCTTATGATCCAGCGCGCGACGCGTCAATTCCAGTGCCCGCATCGGATCTTTGATATTCTCTTCCAGAAAAAACTTGAAGATCTCTTGGGCAAAAGTTTTCCGCATCCAGTGTGTCCCATAACCTGAACCCAGTATCTTCCGGAAACAATTATACGCCGTCCTCCGGCTCAACGGCTTGCCATTCCGCCCCCGGAATACCCAGTCACCCGGCATATCATAGCCCCGCTGCTCTTCGCGCAGCAAGTGGCGGTATATGTAACTGTGATAATCTTCGGGGATCGCCAATCTCCGACGGATGACTTTGTCTCCGCGCGACTTCAATTTTATAAAAGCAATCTCTTTGCGCAATACACCGGCCGGATCCAGCAAGTCATGCCGCTGCAGCAAAAGCAACTCGCTGATCCGGCAGCCGGTCGGCACTCCGATCGCTGCCAGACAGGCATATTTTTCCGGAAGTCTATCCAGCAGTTCCAGTACCACCGGAAGCGGCAGAGATCTCATTCCAGGCATGAGGGCAGCTCCCGGGTACGGATGGGGACGGATGTGTACAAATCTGTACGGGGGTGGGTCATTTTTGTTTTTGCTCCTTAAGCTGTTTTTTAAGTTCAATGATCTTTTTAGTGTCGGGATGATTTTCTTTGGCAGTATCAAGATAAGACTTGAAGTCGATACACAGATCTCCCGTGAGCTGAAACAACTCTTTTTTACATGAAGGCAATGCTGTTTGACTGTTGTCACGAAGAATGACCCTTAATCTCTCATGTATCTCAATGATAATGTTGTTCAATGCGGTGCTCTGCCAAACACCGGCGGCCGCTGACGGTTTGAAATTTTCCAGTTCGGTATATTTGTAATAAGGTTCTCCGCGATAGCCGTATTTAAAAATCAGTGCCAGAATATGAAAATCGGCATTGTCTCCCAAATTTTTCAAAACATAATCGGTCGCTGATTCTGTCTGGTCAAGGAATTTCATAACTCCGCTCAAGGCAGCTGCCCAGCGTTTGCCTTTAAGTTTTAACTCGAGATCAGCCAGTTTCACTTTCGGATCATCGGGTGTTTTATTCCCGGAACCTTTCCCCGGTACAGGAGCAAAATTTACGTTGTCGCGTTCCCACGGTTTTACAGTGCCACGGGTGATTTTGAAATGTGTCGGATAGATGATCAAAACATTGTCTTCGCCGATCTCATCCATGGCATGGAAAAACTTGATCTTGAATTTTTTCTCAAAAAATTCCTCCGTGCGATAGTTTTCAAGCTCATCCTTGATGAATAACGGAATACTTTTTTCCCGGTAGCTGTTTATCACCGGTTCCAAATCTGCCGCAAGTTTGGCATTCAGACAATCCCGGTCGGTGCAGCTCGCCGGGCAGTCGGAAAAGAAAAAGGTGTCGGTCGCCGGATTTTTCGGACAGCTGTCACACTCTGCCCAATGTTTTTTCGGCAGTTTTACAACAAGTTCTTCGGAAATAATCCTGGCTGCTTCTTTGGCACTTTTGGCATACTGCAGACGATATCCATTGATTTTTTCCTGAGTTTCAACCGGATATTTGCCGACCTCTTCGAGATACGACAACGGCAAATCTCCAGCATCCAAACGGGATTTCCACCTGGGAGACAAATTCAGCAATCTCAACCGGGTGCGTACCCACGCTTCACTTTTGCCCAGCTCTTTGGCAAAGAAAGCAGTGTTTTGACTGCCGTATTTGTCCGAAAGATACTTCAACTGCTCCAGCTCCTCCTGAATGGTCAGCTGCGACCGGTGGAAGTTTTCGCAGAATGCCACCATGTCCGCATCAGCTTCCACGATCCGGTACTCTCCCTCTTTAAGCTCTGTACGTTCCAGCAGCTGCAGCGCACGGAAACGACGGCGGCCGGCAATCACTTTGTAGAGATGTTTGCCATTGTCATTTTTTTGCAGCGTGACCGGATTCAGCAGCCCCAGAGCCCCGATGTTTTCGGCAAGCTCTTTGACCGATTTTTCATCCTTGCTTCGGTTGTCGACACACTGGATGTCTGACATTAAAATGCTCATTTTAAATTTACCTTTCCCTGTTTTTTTAGAGTACTGGACTATTTGTCGGACGGGTCGGACGTTTCGGACGGGGCGGACTGTTTATCCCAACTATGATCCCGGGCAATTCTTCCGCATTTTTTGCATTTGTAGAAAGTTTCCCACAAAAGACCGTGGTCATCGTCGCACCATCTCTCAATATGGACTCCAACAAAACCACATACGGGACATTGTGTGTTATTTTCTATCTTTTCCCAATGTTCTTGTGCTTGCTGTTTGCTTTTTTGCCTTGCCTTTTCTTGGCAATCATAACTGCAATACGCCATACCTTTCTTCCAAACAAACTCATCTCCGCAAATATCGCAAACTATCTTATTCATCTCTTCCTCGCTTCGGACTGGCTTCTTGTTTTTTATCCAGCGGGATCCCATAGGGGTGTCAATCCAGAGTAAATATTTTTTAGCAGGCTTAAGGATATACAAAAATGGTTCATCGTAAAATTTAAATCCGCACTCCGGGCAGAATTCTGAAATTTTGATTTTGAAATCGTCCATAGATTCATACTCCGGATGTTCATCGTCCGGGCTATGCATCCATGTTCCACATTCAGGACAAGGCATGGTGACTTCCACTTTCTTAATGCTCAGATATGTCCGCAAAGCGGCTGCTGTAGCACTTGTTTCTTTCTCCTTCCATATTGAAGTTGTCCAACGCATAGAAATCCAGCTTAAATTTCCATTTCCATTTGGAAAATATTCAATCGACGGCTCAAATCGCGGGTCGCGGCAGAGAGTACGCCCCGGATTAAGCTCATCTGGATAAGATATTTCTTTGATACCGCCGATAGCTTCCATGATCTCCTGCAAGGTCGGCGCGGGGTAAATGATAGGTTCCGTTATGTATGCCTTGTTTTTTTTAACGCAGTTTCGCAGCAAAATAACCCATTTGTCAAATTTTGCCCAGACAAAATAACTGTCCTCAAACTCCCGGGCGGGGATCAGTTTGCAGAGTTCCCTAGACGGTACAAGGTTTTCAAGGTCGTTCATTTGCAGTATCCTTTATATTCGGCACGATAAACCGGAGTTCCAATTTTTCGCATTGGTGCTTGAAGTGTTCCAGACCGGGCATATCGTCAATGAAACATCTGCCGGTTTCCAGAATTTCGACACAATCGCCGATTTTTTTGCAGACTGCCAGGCGGAAAAACAATGTATCTTCGCTGTGCAAATTGTCCCAGAGAAAGCAGGGGATTTTATATCCCTGCCTGGCAAGTTTGTGCAGACGGTCATAGTCGGTACTGGTGTTGTATGCTGCCAAAGTCTTTTCGGCGGCGGCGGCGTTATATCTTTTCATTTGCTCTGCTCCTCGCTTTCTGCCGGGTCGGACGGGTCGGACGTTTCGGACGGAATCTCTTTCAGTTCGCGGATGTGCTGCTCGATTTCGGCATTGAGTTCCTGCAGCGCCGGGAGCGGTTTCTTGAAGTGGATGGTGCTGATCAGCGCGTGATTCAGCAATATCCGCTCCAAAAGGTCGATGGTTTTTCTTTTTTTCTCTCATTTTTTGTACACCTCCAATTTGACTATTTGCTTTTTTTCCGCATCGATGCGGACACAATTGAAATTTTCCTGCAGCCGCCTTCTGACCGGTTCCGGATCAGCGAAAATCGCCTCAATGCTCCCGGAATAAAAGTTGCCCAGCAGCCAGATCCGGCTCCGGCATTCGCCATTGTTGACCGCTTCCAGAATGTCGAACAGCAGCTCCTGGCCGGATTCACTTATCCGCGCCTTGCCGATCACTTCGTCGATAATGGTCAAATCAGTTTTTCCGAAAATTCTCCAGAGGAATTTCAAATCGGCTTCCGGATCCTCGCTCTTTCTGGCACTGCGCCACAAACTCAACAGATTGCCGAGCGTGTAATATTTGACATGGTGCTGCAGCTCCTCCGCCAATTTCAAGGCAACATAGCACGCGGATGTGCTTTTTCCGGTACCGGTCACCCCGGATAGCAAAACATGGGCTCTACGTTGACGCCAGAGCCATTGGGCGACGTATCTGCACGGGGGCTCTTTGAATAATTCTCCCGTCTGCCGGTCGTACACATAGTACCTCGGCAGATTCATCGCTTCGCGGTTTCTTTCCAAATTGGCTTTGAATTCTGTCCGGCGCAGACGTTCGGCAAGTTCGGCTTTTTCTCTGGTTTCTTCGGCGATGATCTTTTCCCGGCACTCCGGGCACCACCTTTCTTTCTCCAGCGCGTTCCGGAAGATCTCCTCAAAGGCGGTTCCGCGGAACTCTTCGATCTCGTAGATTTTTCCGCACTCTGAGCAGTCCACTCCGATCATGCCCGGATTTTCACTTGGTTGTATTGTCATCTTTCAACAGCTCCTTTCCGGTTTTGCAGACCGGGATAAATTTCCCGTACCGCCGCCAGCAGACCACGCAGCAGCCCTCCGGGCATTTCCACAGCTCATATTCCTGCGGCAGATCCTCCGCTGCAGCAAGGCACTTTTTGCACATTTCCGACATGGTTTCAAATCCCCGTGTAGTCTTTTTTTGCCGGATGGAGAACGACTGCCGGCTCTTCTTTCAGAATCCGATCGCAGAAGAGTCCCTGATAGCCGCGCTCGATCGAAAAGTCAATGACTTTGCCCATCTGCTCCGGAGTGAGCTCCAGAAGCTTTTTGATCTGGCGGTGCGCAGTCGTGGCGGGCATCCGGCGGCGGTTGCGCTCAAGGTAATACTTTTCCCACTCTTCCCATTTGGCTCTGCGTTCCTCTTCGGAAAACGCATCGCTGAACATCGCCACAAAAGAGCCTTTCTTTTTATCTTCACTCTGTGAAGATTTTTCTTTGAGTTTATTATTTTTAATATTATTCTCAAAGAGAGTATTATTATTATCTCCGGGCGCGGGCGCGGTTTTGGGATGTGCGGGCGCGGGCTCGGGCGCGGGCTCGATGCGTGGCTCGATGCGTGGCTCGATGCGTGGCTCGATGCGTGGCTCGATGCGTGGCTCGATGCGTGGCTCGATGCGTGGCTCGGTGCGTGGCATGATGCGTGGCATTGTGCCAACTGTTTCGGAATGCCATTTTTTAGAGCCGTTTCGCCGCTGTTTTTCGGAGTAGAGTATTTCCCTTTCCATCAGGTCAAAAAGCGGTTGTAAATGCTTGGGAAGTTTGATCGCAACTCCTTCAAACAGCCGGCAAAGCAGCGCATAGGCAAGCTTGTCGCGGTCAGCGGGGACCCGCACGGCCGCAAGCAATTCAAACCACTCCCGTTTGATGGTGGATTTGTTTGGAAGATCATTCATTTTGCCAACGCGAGTATCGCCAGAAAAAACGCCATGATCGAAAAGAGTGAGATCGCTCCGAAGATAACCAGCAATGCCAGCAGCGGGATCTGACCGTTTTTCTTTTCTTTGCGGACGCGGACATGGTGGCTGTTGTAGGTGCCCGGGTGGATTTTAATAGACATAGCTTATTTCTCCTTTGCAGTCTTATTCATCGTTTTTGTTCCTTGGGCTTTTATCTCATCCGGCGTTCTGATTGCGCCGGGCTTCCTGCGGGGGGGGGGGGAGTTATCGGCAGAGTTAATCCCTCCGGATGAGTCTTAACGACCATGTAGCGGCTCCTGTCTGCCGGATCTTCGGCATAGTAGACCATTCCGGCAAGGTACTGGCATCTGCCGGAGCTGCGGTTCAGCTGGTCTTGACAGGAGATCGCCTGTTCCATCGTCCGGAACAAAGGACTTACGACATGTTTGGTCTTGCGGGTGAAAACCACATGGCGGATGATCGGTTTGTTATTCATTTTTCAACTCCGTAACTTTGGTATGCAATTGGGTAAGCATCATATTGGCGATAAGCAGCAGCGACCGGTTCTCTTCAAATTCGGCATCGGTGATTTTGGTGCTGCTCACCCAGATATCAGGTTGGGTCATGACTTGAACTTCGAATTCAGCTCCGTCGGGAATCTCGCTGATCACGATCGCAACTTTGCGCTGTTTGGTCCCGTAGTCCTGTTGGATGATGTTCTCCTGGTTGTCCATAATTTACCCCCGGCGTTTGGTTTGATTGAGTTGACGGTTGAGTTTGATGATCTCCGCGCGCAGCACAGAGATGTGGTTATGCGCGGATTTGAGCTTGTTTTGAATCTCGTAGAGTTCGTTCTCTGCTTTGTTTTTTTCGGCTAAAGCTTTTTTTAAGGCTTTTTCGGTCTCGGCAAATGCAGCTGTCGCTTCAATGCGTTCGCGGATCGTCCGCATCAGTTTGTCGTTGGTGGCAATGCCGGTATTGAGGCAGTCATCGAGCTTCTTTTTTTCTTCGGCAAGCTCGTTGCGCAGATGCTTCACTTCTCTGGCCCGATCGGTGCAGCTGCTTCCCAGTTCAAGATTTTTTTGAGTCAGCAGCTCATTGGATTCTTTCAGCCATTTTATTTGACGGCGGCAGCTGAAAAGTATTCTCACATTCAGCACGATGTCCATCAGGACAAAACCCGCCGCCGCGGAGATGATGATAATTGTCAACGGATGCATAAAATTTTCCTTTCCTTTTTGATTATTGGTTGACGATCAGCCAGGCATTGCCATAGTCACGGTAGCCGCGACTGAACTCGGCACCTAGTACATCCGCCAGATGCGGGAAATCAAAACAAATGACAAATCCTTCCGGATCGTTTTCAATATCCCATTTGGCGCTTTCCCTGCCCCGCTCGTAATCGGTCAGAGTCAGGTTTTTCCACCACTCCTGCGGCTTTCTCGCCGCGCGCAACGCTTCCACTTTGGCGCGAAGTTCCTTGCTGTCCATGTTTATTTCCTTTCCTTTTTTAGTTTGCCGGGGTTTTGTACCCGGCCCCGGGATTACCGGACGTCAACAGGGGTGCTGGGGGGCTGTGCGTTCGTTATATCTATAACGGGCGACAAATTTTTTTTGCAGAACGAAATCATGGCGCGAACGGTGTCCGCATCGCTGTTACGTTCCAGTCTTCTGCGTATTTCGGCAAAATCATTAGCTTCTTTTTCGTTGGCAAAAAGTGTTATTGTTTTCATAAAATCCTCCTTCTTGGTTAGTTTATAGCTATAATATAATTCGCTATTTCTATAAATTCAAGCAAGACGATTGATTTTTTTTGAGTTTATAGTATTTTATTGTAAAATACAGCAAAAAAAGAGGTATAAAAAATGATTGATTCAAGACGTATTATAGAACATTTGACTCAACGGTGGCAAAACGGCGAGACTCAGGCAAGTATTGCCAAACTTGCTGGAATCAGCCAGGCATATCTCTGCGATTTGATTTCCGGAAAATCAGATGTTGAAGGTCTTACGGTCAAAACAATCAACAAATTATTCCCAGATGCCAGTTTGCAGTTGGGGGGCGATTCCATTTCTATCCATGCAGATCACAACTCCGGGAATGTTGTCGGAGTCAATCGCGGCAAAGTTACAATGGAATGTTTTTCGTCGATTGTTGATAAAATCCTTGAGACAGAAGATTTGACCGCTGAAGAAAAGGTAAAAGTTATTAAGGTTTTGAAGAAATGAATGATAGTATAAATATTCATGCTTGCTGCAATGAAGGCAATATAGCCAACGTAAACCATGGAGAAATGAATCAGAATATTTTGAGAAACGAATACAAACAGCAATATTATATTCATTCAGCAGCAAGAATATCAAATTATTTTTCCTGGGTGAAATTTGTTGTTACAATATCTTCTGCTGCCACTGCTGCAACATCCTCTACTTTATTTGCAGTGAAGGATGCTACGTCGTTGTTCTATATTTCAATATCCATCTCCTTTGTTTGCTTTTTTGTTGCAATTATTACAGGTCTTTTATCATTCCTCGGTCATGTTAAGTTTGAGGAATCAAAAGCACTCTATAGTTACATAAATTACCGAAATTTGGAAAGCGCCAATACTGTGCAGCGTGTTACGGTTGATCCGTGGTATTCAAAGTACGGTAATGCCTCATTTATTGCTATGGTTTCTGGTTTTATCCTGATCGCGGCTGGGATTTTTATTTTCTGGATCGAAAGATTTTTTAATGCCTGGCGTTGGCACTTAACTGCATTTGTAGCTTTTGCTGTCATAGTGATGATATACATTTTGCGAAAAAAAGTGAAATGTCATCTTTTTAATGCAGATAACGAGGATACTGAAATAGAAAAAATCGATTCGCGAATGGTACAAAAATGAAAAATTTATTGCTTTGTTTGGCATTTGTGTTTTTTACTTTTTTCAGCATCGCAGAAGCGAAACAGCCCCTCGTACGCAAACTCAAAAATTTGACCGAAGAACAAAAACAGGATTTGCTCCGCCGCACCTTTACAGAAGATCCTTATGCCTTTACCGAAGCATGGGAGGACGGTGCAGCTTTCCGGGCCGAACTTGAACAGTTCCATCGCAATATGGCTCCGGAGGAAGCCGCCGGAGACCGCCGACGGCTCGCTATGGCCGCCTATTACTTCGGTTTTCAGCCCGGTATGTTCGACTATGCTTATGACAATTTTGAGCAGTTCAGCAATAAAGCCAACGGTGGAAAGCAGCTCGACGCATGGGCTGACTTTGACCGGGTAGCGCAGAGTTTCGGCGTGCAGCAAGCAAAGCCGGAAGAGTCGCAGCCGGGTTTCTTCTCGGGGGGCTGGATGGTTGTTTTGTTCCTGATTCTTATTCTAATAATTTTTACGTTGAAAACGGTATTGAAATACGTTAAAACGTGTGCGACTTCAATGTGTAAATTTTTGCAAAATATTTTTTCAAAAGAAAACTATTTTAAAACCTGTATTTTGATTTTTTATTTTGTTATTGCAATCAGTATGATTTCAATAGCATTCAAAATCTGTTTGTAATGGTATAAAATCATGGCACTGCGAAGAATTTATAAAACCTACTATGTCTATTTTCGCGATATTGACGGAACCCAGCGAACCCGCTCGCTGAAAACGCACGACCGCACGACCGCAGAGCGGCTGCATCGGCAGTTCATGAGTTTGCTCGAAGCCAAAAAAGGCGAACTGATGATCATGAACAATTTTCCGGAACGCTTTCCTCAGGCGGCCGAAGTCAAGACTGTCGCACCGCCGGTGATCGAGCCACCGGCAAATCAGCGCTTTCGGCTGGATCGGATGCTTTCAGAGCTCGATCTGATCAAAGCTCCTTCCGGTACCGATCGCCGGATCATAACCCGCTTTATCGAAAAAGTCGGCAAAAAGTACGCCGATGAAGTCACTCCGCAGGTCGCTCTGGCCTATCTCGAAAAGCACTACACCGGCGGCAGAAACTTTAAGAATTTTAATAACAATCGATGCGCCTTGAATAAGGCTTTTAAGCTGCTCTTGGTCAAAATGCATCTCGACAAGTCACCTTTTGAGCCGATCGCCTGCCGCTCCGTGGATAATGTCGAAAGCCATCGGCCGATCACTCCGGAAGAGTTCCGCCGGATCTTCAAGGAGGCTGAAGAACCTTTCCGCACCGCAGCTTGTCTCGGCTTCTACGCGGGTGCCGATATGTCCACCGCTTTTGGCTTGCCCTGCAATGCGGTCAATCTCGAAACCCGCATCATCAACTGGCGGCGACCGAAGAGCGGCGTCCGCTTCGTCTGTGGTATACATAAAGAGTTGCTGGCTATGCTCCAGAAGATAAACTTTGATCCGGAATCATCTTCCCCCCTGCTCTCTTGCATCGCCAAAACCTGCAGTACCACACGCAACGTCTACTTCCGCGAGCTTTTTGACCGCCTCGGAATAAAAGGTAATTCCGACGGCTCTGCCAGTTTTCACAGTTTCCGCAGTTCATTCTTCACCCGCTGCGACGAAGCCAAGCTGCACCGCCGTACCACTTCCCTTGCCGGCGGACATACCCAGGATATCATGAATGACCTCTACAGCCATGACGTTTCCGCAGCCCACGAAGTTGAAACCCTCGCCGATGTAGGTATTTTGGATATGTAACACAGTATGTAATATTGCCGTTTTTTGTGCTAAAAAAGCGGTTCGAGTCCCTCATCGCCCACCATTTTTGCTCCGCAAAAATGGTGAATGAAGCCTGAAAAGGCTTCGCTTAATGGCACGCAGTGCCGCTTCATGCAGCGTAAGCTGCGCTTCATACTTTGCGGCAAGCCGCAAAGTGCTTCATAAACCGCCTTTTCAGATGAAGCAGCTTCATTTCATTACGCTATGAAGCATTGTTCCGTTTCACTCCACAATATGAAGCACTCCGCTTACGCTCCGTATGACCTGTCATTCATAGCACTTCGTGCGACGGATGATGTAAAAAAATGAAAAATGAGAGTTATGTTTGCAAATATTCCTTACCAATGCTACATTATTCAGTGGAAAGGAAAATTCTGTCATGGAAAAATCGTCAAACAAACTCGTTGATCTTTCTGTTGCCTTTGCTATTGGGAAAAACAAATATCCTCTCTTCTGCAGAATATGATCGGTTGGGAAATCTCTGCCGGGAAATCAGAATAACTCAGGTCGCTTCCATAAATACAACCAAACAAAACATAAAATAACACAATATGCTCAAATCTAAAAAATTCTGGCTTGTCGTCATTCTCATAATTGTGACCAATATCGGAACTGCTGTCGGATGTATGTGGGTGGCTAAAAGAATAACTGTTTTACATATAATGTCAGTTTACAGCAGTATGAATTTCAAAAAGATTGAAGATACAAAATTGTTGCTGACAGCAATTGCTGATGAAATTAAAAAAGATCCGGTACAAGCGATCTTAAAAATAGAAAAGCTGCGGCAGCAAATTCCCAATTCTTACGAAGGGTTCAGAACTGCTGAAGAACTGGAAAAAGCCGGATTCAAATAATTGTCGCCAGTGCGACTGTTTTCCGGGGCGGTTTTTATTCTATCGAAAATTACAGACATTTGCGTTGAGGTTTGGATTTTCATGCGCTCAGAGATGTTTTCCGAAGACACGGCATGGTTCTGCAAACTTGCATTGTCGGCAACTGTTAAGAAGTTGCCGCGCAACTTAAAGCAAATAGACCTGGTTTGCCCCCCCAGTCACTTCCCTCAACGGTCAACGGGAGCGGTATAATCAGGACCTCCTCCGGCAACGAAACCATTGCTTTCACCTCGGGAAGAAGAACTTACCCAGAAGGAAAACATTTCGGCATTTTCAAGCACAAAACGGAATTTGACCGTTTTACCGCTCAATGCGGCAAGTTCTGCCGAGTGCCATTTCAATTCAACCTTGACATGATCGCCAGAAACCGGAATTGAATCCGCCAGAGAGAAACCTTTTATAACATTGCCGGAAATATCCAGAACTTCCGCTTTAAGCCATCCGGAAAGAGCGCGGAAATTGACAAACAAATGACTGCCGGTAAATGTGACCTTCCGGGTCACGATTTCACCCTGCTCAGCACAGTCAAGAGAAGCAAAACCATCGCGACGGAGGAACGCGACTCCGGTTGCACCATGGGAGTACATGGAGAGTTTACTCCAGCCGCCGGGATTTCCGCCGAAACCGGTAAAGTAAAATGTCAGCTTATCTTCGGAAACGGTACAGATATTGCCGAGTGATTGCACGTAGCCGCGATCCCATTTATCTTTTTCCGGATAGAGCGCGCAGTTGCGGTCAGGACGGAACCAATGGAAACCATCCCGGCTGTACGCGAACTCCAAGCCGGTGATTTTGGGATAACCGCTCTCTTCACAATCAGCGTTGGGCGGTCCGAAGTGAAGCTGAAAGAAGCCAAGCATAATACTTTCATAGGCAACAGCATCAAGATTATAAAGCTGCGGAGGGATGTTCAACTCAGAATCCGGCTTATCAAACTCATCAACCCCTGCCCAGTGAACAGCTCTTTTTTCCCGTTCCATCCGGTAAAGCGCCCCCCATTGACTGCCGCTGAAAATATCATCTCCTTCTGCGTAATCGCGCATACGGAGCAATGGATTGGAGGCGTATGAACGCAAACTGAAACACCATTTTTTCCGGAATGGATTGAAAAACATGGTACTGCGATCTCCGGCGAAACCGGTTGCAGTGGGCAGACTCCAATGAATACCATCCGGCGAGGTCAGAATCATTCCGCGGGCTACCGATGTACAGGCTTCCATAAGAAACATTTTAAATTTCTTCTGCGGATCGCGCTCGGAATAATCGTGGATAACGCTCCACGAATCACATTCAAGTCCGAAAGGCAGAACGCGGTTGGTTCCGGGGAAGACATCAAGTTCCGGGCGTACCCAGTTTATGCCATCACGGCTTTCTGCATAGCAGATAAAGCCGAGAAAACCTGCCTCGTACCACATGCGGTAGATCTGCTGATCATAATCGAACCACACGCCGCCGCTTTTCGGACAGGCGCAAGAAGGATGCTGCAAGCTGCCAAGTTCCAATTCCGTTTCCGGTTTCAATACCGGATTTCCGGAATACTTTTCCGGATAGTGAAAAGAACGGACACAACTTGTTGATTCAATAAGAAAATCATCGACAAAAAGTTCTCTGCCGATTCCGAGAGGAATTACCTCAGGAGGATTTTCCAGATATGGAACCGGCAGATATTTGCGCGCGGTAAAAACTTCAAGCGGATATTCTGGCGGCCAAACCTCAGGCAGCTCAATACCGTTATACAGAACTTCTCCCATAAAAAGACTCTTTCCTCCGATTTTCTGTTGGCATACACCAATTAAATATACACTGAAAAAAAGATTTTTTCAACTTTTTTCAGCTGAAGAAAAGGTGAAATTCAATTTTCTTCAGCTTGTAATTCAGCATACAGCGGGGTATATTACGCGGACAACAGTAAAAAAATACAAAGTTCAGGTTTTATTATGCTCCAGATTGATAAAAATATTTTTTCGTTTGCCGATGCGGTGACAACATCCGCGCAGTCCGCTCAATCCGTTCTGGTCGTGCGCCACTCTTACCGGGAATCTCTGGTGAACGGCAATTACGATCCGGGCTTGACCACCGCCGGATGGGATCACTCCGTTGAATGCGGCAAACTGCTCCAATCCTGGCAGAATGTCGCTTACGGAGCCTCTTCCCGCCAACGCACCATTGAAACGTTGCGCGGCTTGATTTGCGGCGCCAATTTGCCGGAACAGGAGATCACCCCGTATGCTCTATTGCACGATACAGCCATGTTCACCAAGCCTGAAAACCTTGAACTTGCCATTGAACGCGGCACCGTCCCTGCCCTGCTCAAAGAGTATTTTACCACCGGAACCGCTCCGGGGATGCGCCATATAAATGAGTATGTTCCTGAATTGCTGACTTCTCTGACAACGCCAACTTCGGCAAATAATCTGCTTCTTTGCACCCATGACATCGTTATTGTGGCACTGCTGAGCTTTTTCAAAGTTTACAACTTCACTCCGGAAGATTGGTGCGGTTACATTCAGGGGGCATTCCTCTACCGGCAAAATGGCACATGGAATATTGCTTATGCGGTTCCGGATAAATCCAAGAGAGAACCTTACTCGCTTTTTGTATAAGTCATGGAAATATTCGATGCAAAAAACACTCCATTCCTGCTGACAACTGAAGCATTTGAAATATACTCTCAATGCATGTACCAACCGACCTTTGACGAGTATAAAAATGAACTCACGGAGTTGGCTTCAAAACCGGAAATCAGCATTTTTGTTTGCACTTACCAGCAGGAAAATGCCGGTATCATCGTCCTCTCCGCCCGCCCCGGCAACTCTGCGGAAATCCTTGGTATCGCCGTAAAAGATAAACTCAAACGTCTCGGGATCGGTAAATTTATGATAAATTCTGCCGCCGCAGTATTGGGGTTAAAAAATATAACTGCAGAAACCGATGATGATGCAGTCAACTTTTACCGGCGTTCCGGATTTGAAACGAAAGCCTTTATCCGGCACTTTCCCGATGCCGATGTTACCCGATACCATTGCTCTCTTACACTTTTTCAAAACGAACCAAGGTAAATCTGCGTTTCCTGCGGCTCAACGACTTCTCCGTTTGAAGCAAACGTTTCAAAAACCTCCTGCAACTCTGCTATGAAGGAGTTGTAATCAACCTCATCGGGAGTTAACGCATAGGAGCGGGAACGCATATTTCCCTCAAAGATACGCAAGTCCATGCGAAATGGATTATCGAAAGAGACAACTTCGACCTCCCGGAAAAATTCATTCCGCAAAAAAGCATCCCCCTCTTCAATCGTGTGTTTTCCCGCATGGCCGGAACGGAAACGCGGACAATACTTTTGGCACACCCGGTTGCGGGCAATGGTAAAGTCGCTCTTTAAACTGGTGTTCCAAACGATCGCCACCAATCCAGCCGGACGTAATATCCGCTGAGCTTCCCGTTTAAAAAGTCCGGCGTCCAGCCAGTGAAACGCCTGAGCGACGGTTATCAAATCGACGGATTTTTCCGGAAGTCCGGTGTTTTCTCCGGTGGTATCAAAACAGTTGACCTCCGGCAGAAACGCCGTAAATTTTTCTCTCATGTCGCTATTGGGTTCAACCGCCGCTACCTGTGAAAAATATTTCAACAACTGCCGGGTAAAAATCCCGGTTCCGGCACCGATATCAAGCACGTTTTCGCCAACCGTTTTGGCACGAAGCCATTCAAAAGCAGTATCCGGATAGTCCGGGCGGAATTGGGAATAATCATCCGATTTACGGGTAAAAAGTTCAGTATTCTCAGTCATTATCTATCATCTCCAAATATAATATACCCGGTTATTTAAGGAATACAATTTGAATAACGCTAAAAAAGTGCTACTTTATATAAAAAACGATTAAATAAGGAGTTTTACATGAAAAAATTTATTTTGCTTACCATTTTGCTCTCAGTTGCAATATCCGCCCGAGCGAAAGAGATCCCCCTGCCCCGCCCCAATTTGCGCAACGGCAAGCCGTTGATGCAATGCTTTGCCAACCGCCGCTCCATGCGGAGTTTTGATACCAAAGAACTTCCGCCTCAGATGGTGGGAGAGATCCTCTTTGCCGCTGACGGCGTGACCCGCGACAATGGCAGAAAAACCGTCCCCACTGCCCGAAACAAACAAAATCAAAGCGTTTATGCATTTACCAAAGATGGAGTCTATCGCTATAACAGCGCCAAACACTCGCTTATTCCGGTTTTGCAGGGCGACTTCCGCAAACATTGCGGAACACAATCTTTTCACGCCCAAGCTCCGCTGGTACTGGTGTTTGTCTCTTTCATGCCCGCCGTCGGCAATACTCCGGAACTGCAATCTCTTTACGCAGGGAACCACTCCGGCAGCGCCTCTCAAAACGTCTACCTCTACGCCGCAAGCAACGGGCTATCCACCGTGGTCTGCGGCATGCTTGACCGGAACAAACTGCACAAACTGCTTAAGCTCTCCAAAGATCACATGGTGATTTTTTCCCAGCCGATAGGATTTCCGAAGAACCAGGAAACTCAAACTGCCGTTGCCGCCCCCGTCCCAGCCCCGGAAGTAAAAGCTCTTCCGAGCTCAAAAGTAACGCTTGCAGAACTGAAAAAAGCCGCTTCTGATTTGGCTCAGGAGCCGCCACGTTTCGCCGTCACGCCCAAGCGGGAAGCATTTTTGTACAAAATGGATGAACTGCTGAAAGAAGCTGACTCAGAAAGAATTGACTCCTTTGGAATATTTTACCGCCAGCAGGTCGACCGGGTGATAAAGGAGGTCGCCGCGTACAAAGGAGCAACTCCGCGTTTCTGGAAACTTTACAGTTCGGGATTCATCATCAAGGATAAGATGCGCACCATCGCTGTTGACATCAATCCCGGATGTGTTCCCGGTTTTGGCAGAACCGCGCTGCGTATCTCAAGCGAACAAACAAAAAAGCTTGCTGATATTATTGATGCATATTTCAGCACCCACTCCCACGAAGATCACATCCATCCTGAGTTATGCGATGAACTTGCCAAAAGAAAGAAGCTCATCGTCATGCCAAGCGAAGCCATTTTCCGCTGGACGATACGCGGAGCTACGCCTTCAGAAACGTTCCGATCCTCCTATTGCAAAACCTATCTCAACTGGCAGGGGGTGGATTCCAAAAAAGGATTGGACAACTCAATGTACTTCTTCACGCTCTCCAATGGCAAAACGGTCTTTGTCCGCGGTGACATTTACCACGGAAGCGGCTTTGAACTCTGTTTGAAAAACATTGCCAAGTGGAGTTCAAAAATAGACTACGCGTTTGTGACACCATATTTCACCTCCGGCACAGATCCGGTATGGACTTTGAACACCAAATACAACTGCCGTTTTATCCCGATCCACGAATGGGAGTTCAGCCACCATCCCAGCGGCGTCCGTAAAAAAGCAACTCAGGATTTTCACGAACTCTATCAGGCGTTTGACGTACCCTACAAAAACGGCAGAGCGCAATTTTTGTTCTGGGGAGAATCAATAGATTTGGATTGAGTTATGCTGCTCTGAACGGCAGATGGAGTGTTGGGCATCCTCATCACCCACCTTCACACCTTCACGCAATCAGCCTTCGGGCTGATTGCTCTATTTACGTCCCCAGACCGTCAGTATCACCCCGAGGACACACCCCAGCATCCCCAGAATGGTGGTCAAAGGATATTTTTCTTTCCAGCGCAAACGGCAGAATATTGCAAACAAAGTGGTATTCACTCCGATCAGCAGCGGCCAGGTAAGCGAAGCCATGCCGCATTTTTTCATTGCATCAAGTGATTTAAAGAGAGCGAAATACTGCAAAATCGCTGCCACTGCCCAGCAGACCGTGACGATCACCGTACGGGAATTGAAAATATTGGTACCGAATTTGACTTTTTTGAAGAGCATCTCATAAAAAGCAATAAGCATATTGCTGAAACCGCAACCAAGAAAGAGTGCGGGAGTCAAAACTCCCGCTTTGCGGGTGGCTTCCGGCAGCAGCAGAGAGCCGGTGAGCAATATCTGATAACTTCCGGAAAGCAGCAGTGCGATGATGACGACCGGTATCCACTTTTTCAAATCAGGGCTGACGGTATCTTTTTTGCCGAATATGGCAATCATTCCAAGCGAAACAATGATGACTGCCACTCCGGACAGGTTGATAATAGAAACTTTTTCATTCAAAAAAATCAAAGCGAAAAACATCGATATTACCGCGGCAAGATTGCGTATCGCCACCGAAAGTCCGTTGTGACCGAGTTTCAAAGACAAAACCAGCATCGCTTGCGATGCAGTATTTACCACGCCGGTAATCAGCACAAAAAGCCCCAGAGCCGCCCAGTTCACCTCCCCGGCCATACTCCATGACGGCAAAACACACCATGCGATCATCGAAGCAAGCAGATTGCTGACAGTAAAAAATTGAAAACTCGACATCCGGTCACGGGCAAGAAAACTCACCGTTGCCGAGATGGTAGCAAAGAAGAATGCCGTAAGAAAAGTGTAAGCAAGCGCAGTGAGCATTTTTTCGTTCCTCTCTCAAATCACCTGTTCTCCGCCAAAAGACATAACAGTCATCCTGTATTTTTACATGTACTATAATTTAGCACCAAAAAGGGATAAATAAAAGTATTCCACGCGAAAAACATTGACATTTTTCGATATTTAAGTTATATTATGTTCCGGAAAAGGAGCAATAAATGCAAATACTGCGGACTGTAAATATTTTGACAATGTCGTTATGTTTGGGCATAACCGGATGTACCACATTTTCACCTTGCAAATCAAAGGAGAAGAGTTTGCGTTACCGGCATATTTTACTGCGGGATCTCCGCACCGTCAAAGATGGAAAAGTCATCAACTTCAATATCGGAACCACGGCTCACGCTCCGGCGACCTTGGCGGTTTTAAAACAATATCTTCCGGAAGATGTCAAAATAACCGTCTGGGCAGATGCACCGCTTGCACCTGAAGTGGCAGCGATGATGTCCCGCCGCTTCCCGGATGTGCCGATCGTCTACGGCGACATGGAAAAAACACCTTCTGAAGCATTGCTGAAAGCGGTCGATGATGCTGATTTGTTTCTGGTTTCCTCCGGTTCCGGCATTGCCGGTTCCGTCCGCCGTTCACTGGATGAGTTCAAAGCGCGCACCGGCAAACCTGCCGGGGCCTACGCCATCGGCTGCACTCCGGGATTGCTCCCCTACCTCGACAAACTGGATTTTGTCTGGCTGCGCGACCCGGTCGCGGCGGAGATTGCCAAAAAATCGGTTTGTCCGATCCAGGGCTGGGCACCGGATGCCGTATTTGATTTCGATGCTGTCGATACGGAAAATGCGGCACGTTTCCTGCGGGAAAACAATCTTCGCACGGGAGAATTCATCTGCTGTATCCCCGGACAGCGCTGCACTCCGCGCTGGAAATATTTCAACACGCCCTTCAATGCTGAAAAGACAGCGATCAATGAAAAATTTGAGGAGCATGACAACGCCCCGCTGCGGGAAATAATCACCGTCGCCGTCAGAGAATTCGGTTTAAAAGTGCTGATTTGCCCGGAACAAATTACCGAGATCGACCTGATCCGTCCCCGTATTTACGATCAGCTCCCGGCGGATGTGCAAAAACAGTGTATCCCGATGGATAAAATGTGGGCAGCCGATACGGCACTGGGAGTTTACCGGGCATCGCGCGGAGTATTCGGAGTAGAGATCCACTCTCAGGTAATGGCTGTCGGCAGCGGCGTTCCCGGAGTTGTACTCTATCCGCCGCAATGGGGAAGCAAGGGCGAAATGTGGAAAAGCATCGGCTTAGCCGACTGGTACATCACCACAGATTCGCCCGATTACGCACAGCGTGCAGTCACGGTTGCCCGGAAAATTTTGTCCGATCCGGCAGGAACTGACCAAAAGCTCCGCCGCGCCCGCGAAATCATCGACAGCGCCAATCGCAGCGCCATTGAGCAGTCATTCCTGAAATGAGTGCTCACGGATACTCAACGGAACTGGAAAACGCACGCATCTCCTTGAGATACAAATCCTTCCCCATCATCGGAGGCAAGGCTCCGATATCTTTGCCGCACCCGGCATCACCGAAGAGAAGATCAATGGCATTCAATGCCAATATTTTGGCAGAATCCACATACGCCTGAACCGGATCGGTCACCAGAAAACCATCTGTATGTGCCGTTCCGGCAAAGCCCCGGAAATATCCATGCAGAGACGGCATAAGCATACTTACATCCCCCATATCCGTGGAAGCCGGACGGTAGACTCCTCTCGTAAAAGGTTCTCCGGGAGCGACGATTCCGGTTATATTGCGAATATGAATTTCATCAAACTCCGGATAATTCACCAGCGGCATAAAGCCGAAAATATTTTCTACAGTCGCCTTGCCGCCGAAAGCAATGGCGGTTCCATGCACACAACGGTCAACTTTATCTGATGCATCCCGGATCGCCTGCGGAGAAGCTCCCCGCACCTGCACGGTAAACACTGCCTGATCCGGAACCACATTCACCGCCTGTCCGCCTTCGGGAATATAACCGTGAATACGGATATGATCCTCATCCCGGAAGGTATCACGTTGAGCATCGATAAGTGCCATAGCAGAACGCATCATTGATACTGCATTCACCCCCTGCTCCGGGTAAGCTCCGGCATGGGCGGATTTTCCCTTGAATATCAAACGCTTCATCACAAACCCGTTGAATCCGGAGACGGTAAAGTTACTGTTTCCGGCATGGAGCATCATCGCGATTTGAATGTCGTCAAATTCATTTTCGGCAATCATTTCTGACTTTCCGGAAAAGAACTGGATCTTCTTTTCTTTGATCAAACCGGCAATGTACGGTTGATCCTGACACTCTTCCGAAGGAGTTGCCATAAAAGATATCCGCCCGGAAAGGTGTTTTTTCACTTCCGGATGGGACAACACGGCGGCACAGCCGAGCATCGCATTGAGCGCAGCATGATGACCACAGGCATGAGCTGCTCCCGTAGATGGGTCAGCAAAAGGATGATTTGGAACGATAATAGCATCCAGCTCTCCCATAATGGCGATAACCGGTCCATCTTTTCCGGTATCCAGCTCCGCCCGCACGCCGGTGATGGCAATATCTTTGCGAAAGGGGAGTCCGGTTTTCTGAAAAAAGTCACACACAAAAGCGGAAGTTTTATACTCCCGGTACGAAAGTTCCGGCATCCTGAGGAGAGCTTCGCCATTGGTGATCAACTCATCTTTACGTTCATCCAGAAGAGAAGAAACAAATCTTTTCAATTCATCCTTATTCATGATACACACATTATTTCTGCTTGTTTTCAGCCAAAAATTCCCGGATGCGCCGGAACGCTTCGCGCAACGTATCACACTCCATGGTAAAGGCGATACGGACGTAATCTTTGTATGCATCCCCGCCGTAAGCACTGCCGTAGATCAGAGCCACATGCTTGCGTTCAAGAAGCGACAAGGCGAACTCCTTGCCGGACATGCCGCTTTTAGCAACATTGAGAAAGGCATAAAATGTTCCCGGTATCCCGGTGCAGGAAATTTCTTCGATCCCGGCGAGTTCCTCCAGCACACAGTTCCGGCGCTTTTCAAACTCATCCCGGATATAATTTTCCGTACCGGCCGAGGAGAGCGCCTCAATGGCGGCATATTGCGACGGCAGCGGAGCGCAGGCAACGATATTTTCCGTCATCTGGGTCATCACCGTCACCACCTCCTTTGGCGCCAGCGCCCAGCCGACACGGTAACCGGTCATGGCAAAACGCTTGGAAAAACCGTTGATCACGATGGTGCGTTCTCTCATGCCGGGACAGGAAAGAATACTGCTGCACTTTTTCCCGTCATAAACCAGATGGCTGTAAATCTCATCGGAAATAACGGTGATATCGTGCCGGATGGCAATTTCAGCGATGCGGGCAAGGACATCTTCCGGAATGACTGCACCGGTGGGGTTGGAAGGGGAATTGAGAACCAGCAATTTGGTTTTATCAGTGATTTTCTTTTCGATCTCCTCCGGAGATACGACAAAACCATCAGCTTCACGCGTTTCAACAAAAAACGGAACTGCACCAAACGATTGAACGACCTCTTTATAATTGATCCAGAAAGGAGCCGTTATTATCACTTCATCACCCGGATCAAGCAAACTCCACAAGCTCAAATACGCCGCCTCCATCGCTCCTGCGGTCACGATAACATTCGCTTCCGGGTCAAAGGTCATACCATATTCCCGGGTGGACTCTTCCGCGATTTTCTCCCGCAACTCCAGCAAACCGGCATTAGCGCTGTACCGGGTCAATCCTTCCATAGTGGAACGGCAGGCGGCAAGGCGGATGTTTTCCGGCGGCATCAGATCGGGGTCTCCCAAGGTCAAGTCGATAACATCAGAATATTTGCGCGCCTCTTCGTAAATTTTGCGCGGTTCGGAGGGAGTAAGGTTCATAGCTCTTGCGGAAAGTTTCATTGTCAGTTCCTCAAATTTTGGTTGTGATTTACCGGTGTTTGCTGTGTAATATAGAGCATCAAGTAAAAAAAGCAATAGTCCTCAATTGCATTTTTTGTCTGAAATTGCTTTTTTATTGGTGTTGCCTCATTTTTTGTGAGAAATCTAAACTGCGGCGGCGCCTCGTGGGCGCTTCTTACCGGCAAATCTGCGGACTTCCGGCTTCATTACATTACGCCGCGACAAGCATCTTCACACCTTGCCACGGCGGAGCTTCAGCGGAGACGGGTCCTTCAGCTTCGCCTTGATAGGCCTGCAACCTTGCCGCACGATCCATCCGCCGATTGCAAACGACTGTTTTTATTCTTGACAAATCACATTTCTTTCAGAGAATATTCAGTTTCACAAAATTTGGGACATTAACTTTTTATTTGATTTCATTGCGAACTTCCGAGGGGGTTTTTCCGCAAAACGATTTTATGCGCCGGGAAAAGTGTCCGGCATCGGAAAACCCGGTACGGACAGCGATTTCTTTGATGGTAAAGTCGGTATACTTCAGCAATTCCAACGCCGTTTCACAGCGCAGTTTCCACAACTTGCGGATGGGGGTTATTCCGGCAGACAGTGCATACTGCCGGAGAAACAAATATTTGCTCTTTCCGGCAAAAGCGGCAAGTTCATCCAGAGAAATATCCAAATCAAGGTGGCGCGACATAAAATCATCGACCTCATTTACCCACGACGTTTTCTCCTGCCGGGGAGCAAAGAAAAACACTTTCAACATAAGGTCAACATACTCATCGGCAAAAGAGACCGAACCTCCGCTCCGGCTGTTGAATTCATAAAGTGTCGAAGCCATTGAGCGCAAAACTGCAAGCGGATGTTTTGCCGGAATGATCTTCTCTGCCGGAATTTTTTCATCCTCAAAGACAATAAAATAACTCTCCACCGGAAAAGTATCATCGCTTTGCTCACAATGATACACTCCGGCGGGGTAAAGCAGGGCATCACCGCTGGAAAGTTTAAAGTGCTGATCTTTCCCGGACACATGCATCCCTCCGCTGGCAACGATCACCAATTCGTGAAACGGGTGCGTATAAAAACGGTTGTGCCATCCGGGAGAAGAACTCACCCTGCCGATATGAAGAAACTTTGCCATCGCTTCACTCGTCTTCCTGATAACGCTGTCCCCACCAATCGGGCATGACCTCTTTCAGTTTCACCGTTGCCAATGGTTCAAGAGAAAGGAGTATTTCAATGCTGCCGCTGTCTTTGCCCAGCTGCATCATGAACTCCCGGCACACTCCGCAGGGAGTACCGGAGGAACCGTCCGGCATTACGGCGGCGACCTTGCTGATTTTGCTTTCACCGCAGGTCAGCATATTGGCAATCGCGCTGCGCTCGGCACACATTCCCATCCCGCAGGCTGTGTCGATACAAATTCCGGTGTAAATATTGCCGCTGGTGCTTAAAACTGCAGCGCCGACACTGCCGACTTCCATCAACGGGGAAAGTTTGCGTCCTTTCCGCACCGCATTGGCGCGTTCATAAAGAGTTTTCCAGATTTCGTATTCACTCATAACTGTTCCTTTTCAGAGAAAATTTTCTAAAGATAATATACACCACTGCTCCGGAAATGCAATCATCCGGCATAAACTGCTTGCAAAAAATAATATATGTACTATATTATACAAATCAATCCAAATTTTGAGGGAAAGACCATGAAAAAACTTTTTGTCGCTGTAATACTCGCATTTTCGGCGGTGCTGTTTGCCGCTGCAGACTACCGGGTACTGGTTTTGGGAGACATCCACTTTGAACATGCCAAATATCACGGTGTACCGGGGGTAAAATACCGCACCCGTTACTCACCACAATATGCCAATATGTGGCAAAAAGCCATGCCCTCTCTTTTCAACGCATCGGCAGCTCAACTGGGAAAAGATGTTCCCTTTGTCGTTCAGCTCGGCGACTTCACGCAAGGTTATCTCGCTTTGAAAGACCGGCGTGCCCAGATGCTTCTGGACTCTTTCAATACGGTCAAGTCGTATTATCCCAATCATGCACTGCTCTTCGCCAAAGGCAACCACGATGTAAAGGTCCACGGTCCCAAAATCGTCAAAGGTAAAGACGGTAAAGAGACCGTTGTCATGGTAAAAGGCAAAAACGGCAAAGAGAGCGTAAAAATCGCCACCGGTTGGGACAACCCCACCTATGCCAACACCTTTCTGCCGGTAATCAAAAAAGAACTTTCCAAAAACTGGAGCGATCCGGAGAAAAACAGCAACATTTACCTCCCCAACGCCGGAGGTAATTTCGCGTTTCGTCACGGCGAAGACCTCTACATCTTTTACGATGGTCTTATCAAAGCTTCCGCTTCGGTAAACTTCCTCCGCAATACGCTGAAAAAGTTCCCCAAAAACCGTTACGTCTTTTTCATCACTCATTTGCCGGTATTCCCCTGCACTCCCAAAGATCCCGGTTGGCTCCTGCCCCGGAGGAAAGACGTCATCAATCTTCTCTTCCAGCACAACACAGTTATCCTTGCCGCGCACACCCATTTGCCCTCTCTGATGAAGGTCAGCAATGGCAAAGGCAGTATCACCCAGGTGGTTGCCAGCAGTATCGGTTACGCCTGGAACACCGGCAAACCTTTTGATTACCACTGCAAGGATTTCGACTCTTTGCTGAAACTGGTATCTCCTCAGACCTTGAAGCGGCCGCGCGCAAAAGTTCCGCTTGACCACATGAAGACCTTGAAAATCGAAAATTTTGAAAGTTACCGGAATGCCACCGGCTTTGTCATCCTCAAAGTGGGAAGCAAAGGGATCGACGCCGAAATTTACAACACCCCCTCCGGCAAACCTGCCGCTGTAAAAAAAGTTAAATAAAGAGAATGATTTTATGAAGAAGATCGCTTATTTCCTCGGAATCGCCATTGCGGCAATTTTCGTTTGCGGCTGCAGTACAGTTGCCGTTTCAACGGACAAAACGTCCCCTGCCCTCCAAAAAAAAGTTAATGTCGCCCTTTTCGTTGACAACGGTTCCAGCGGTATCGGCGTGTTTGACTGGGCAAAGCTGATGGAGTTTTCACCGGATGTAAATTTGCACTTCGTTCTGGGCAAAGATGTCCGGGCTGGCAAATTATCTCAAATGGATGTATTCCTGATGCCCGGCGGTTACCCCGGTACTCAATATAAATCTTTGCAAAAAAGCGGCGTTGACGCCGTTCACAAATTCATCGAAAACGGCGGAGCTTACATCGGCAGTTGTGCCGGTCTTGCCAACGTCCTCAACAACAACAACCGCTTGAGACTTCTCCCTTTCCGCCGCCGTCCGCATTCCGGTGGACACTGGGCAACGTTGACCGTGGATATCAACGCTGATGGCGCCAAAATCCTCGGTGTCAAACCCGGTCGGGTTCTGGTCAATTACGCCGGAGGTCCCATTCCGATGCGAGGCAAGAAAGTCCATCAGATCAGTACCGGCGAGATCCTTGCCGTCTACAAAAACACCGTCAGTTATATCGGCAAGCCGGAAGGAAACTTCTTCGATCAGGGAGCGATTATTTATGGTCAGTACGGCAAAGGCAAGGTCATTGCCACCAGTTTCCACCCGGAAAACTGGAGTTCCACGCGCGACATCGCCATGGGATGCCTCTACGCCGTCACCGGAGTCAAAACCTTCCCGGTGATGCCGAAGAAAAACTTTCACCCCTACCGGGTCGGATATTTTTGCAGCGGCAGAGATACCATCGACGATCTCGAAGCGATGCTCCGCCTTTACAAACACCCGCAGCTTGACATCATATTCTTCTCCGAACAGGTCATTCGCAGAGGGGAACTCCGGCACATCGACGTGCTGGTTCTGCCGGATGCCAATGCAAAAATCTGCCGCGGTCTGGTTAACAACGATTTTCTCCGCAAAGAGATGGAATACTTTATCAGCCGCGGCGGCAGAGTCATCATTGCCGGACGTGCCGTCAACGCCCTCCAGGATGACTCCAAAGCAATCAAGGTCAAAAACAACGAAGACATCACGCCCGAATTGCTGTTGAAAGCGTTGCGCTGATTCAGCGAGCCAGTTAAAAAATGCATTCAAAGCTGCTATGAACGCGACCGGCGGTAATTACCTGTCGCGTTCCAATACAAACACCATAGCTCCAAGCAGCGGGTCGCCGATCTGCATCGAAGAGATCACCCGCCACCCCTGCCCGGCAAGTTTATTGAGTTCTTTTTCCAAATTCGTCCTGCCATGCATGGTGAAATAATCCGGCAACGATTCCTGCAATATTTTATACTCTTTAATATTTTCAACAGGAACATGTCTGTTCGACACCGGACTCGTCCCACGGCTGAAAGCAGCCAGCTCCGGTGTCTCCGGAACCTTGGGCGCTGGAAGTGGAGGAAGCTTTTTCTTTAACTGCGGCAACTCACATCCTCCGGCATCGTTGCCCTGCACAGTTTTTATCAAAAAAATTGATTTTTGACAGGTAGGACAAACCGCCGCCCGGTTTTCCAAACTGTCGTCAACATCGATTTTTTGAGAACAATGGATGCAATAGTAAATAAAGCTCATTGCCTACCTCCACTTGCCTTGTTTCAATCAATCCTTCTTGTCCTGTTCCGCCCACTGATATTTTTTGCGATCTTCAGCGGTGATTTTACGAATGACCCGAGCCGGATTTCCGGCGACCAGCGTATCCGCCGGAACATCCCGGATAACGACAGAACCTGCGGCGACAACCGCATTATCTCCGATGGTCACACCGCCGAGAATAGTCACAGAACCGCCGATCCAGACGTTGTTTCCGACGGTCACGGGAAATGCGTATTCCCAGCCGTCGATGCGATCCTGCATATCCAGCGGATGACCGGCAGCAAGAATCGACACATTGGGAGCGATCCAGACATTATCCCCGAACCGGCAGTAGTTGCCGTCCAGTACGATAAAATTGTAGTTGGCAAAGAAGTTTTCTCCGACTTCGATACGGAAGCCGTAATCACATTTAAAGGGCGGAAGAATGTTGCAGTTTTTTCCGATTTTGCCAAAGATATTTGCCAGAAAATCCCGCCGTTCCTGCACCTGCGAGGGGCGGAACTGGTTGTATTCATGGATAGCATCCTGAATTTTGAAGCGGTACGCCGCCATCTCCGAGGTGCGGTTGGGGTTGTAAAGCAATCCGGCTTCGGCTTTTTCCTGTTCGGTCATTCCGCCGGGAACGGGTTTGCAAAGTACAGGTTTTTCCATTTTACATCCTTTCAAAAGCATGTTGATTGTCCAGTTTTTTGTACCTGCGGCGGCGCCTCGCGGGCAATCTTGCGGGCAAATCTGCGGATGCCAACTCAGTCGAGTACAGTCGTACACTCCTTCGTTGTCACCTTGATTTACCCACAACCTTGCCGCACGATCCATCCGCCGGTCGCGAACAAGCCGTTTTATTGTTTGACAAAACAGCACTCTCCTGCAGTATACTTTTGCACCATAATATTTAGTGCGCAAGTTCGGTCATACGCGTTTCACAAAATTCGGGACATTACCTATTATTGACGATTCTGCTTTAATATAGCACCCATATACAGCTTTTCAAATGTACAATGCAGGATATTATGTATAAGATATTTTAAATTTCAGCTTGCAATAATGCCGTATTGCATTATATTAGGGAAAATAATACTTATACACCCAACCAATGAGGAATAAAATGCTCAGCGACATTGAAATCGCCAGAAATACTGTTGTCCGCCACATCTCGGCCGTTGCCGCCGACCTCGGCTTGACTGAAGATGATTTTGAACTCTACGGTAAATACAAAGCCAAACTTTCTGCTGTAACAACTCCGCGCAAAGCAAAGTTGATATTGGTCACCGCCATGACTCCCACCAAACAGGGCGATGGAAAAACCACCATCTCCATCGGTTTGGCGGACGGCTTGCGCAAAATCGGTAAAAAATCCATCCTCGCCTTGCGCGAACCATCTCTCGGACCGGTTTTCGGCATGAAAGGCGGCGCCACCGGCGGCGGTTATTCACAGGTCGTCCCGATGGAGGATATAAACTTGCACTTTACCGGGGATTTCCACGCCATCACCAGCGCCAACAATCTCCTTTGTGCGCTGATCGACAACCATTTGCAACAGGGCAACACCCTCGGCATTGACCCGCGCACGATAACTTTCAAACGCTGTCTTGATATGAATGACCGCGCCTTGCGCCATGTGGTCATCGGCATGGGCGGCAAAAGCAACGGTGTGGTCAGAGAAGATCAATTCTGCATCACAGTCGCATCCGAAGTCATGGCAATATTCTGTCTGGCAACAACTCTGGAAGATCTTGAAAACCGTCTCGGAAATATCACGGTCGCCAATACTTATGACAAACGCGAAGTCAAAGCACGCGATTTGAAAGCTCAGGGCGCCATGACCGTTCTTTTGAAAGGGGCGTTCCGTCCCAATCTGGTGCAAACCCTCGAAGGCACTCCGGCGATCATCCACGGCGGACCGTTTGCCAACATTGCCCACGGCTGCAACTCGGTTCAAGCTACCGACACTGCCATGCGCCTTGCTGATTACGTTGTCACCGAAGCCGGTTTCGGCAGTGACCTCGGCGCGGAAAAGTTCCTCGACATCAAGTGCCGCAAAGCAGGATTTTCCCCGGCTTGCGCGGTACTGGTCGCCACCATCAAAGCGATGAAACTCCACGGTGACGGTGATATCCGCAGCGGATTTGCCAACGTCAAAAAACATTTCGACAATCTTCACAAAAAGTTCGGTCTCAACGTTGTCGTCAACTTGAACCGCTTTGCCAACGACACGGAAGAAGAGATAGCTCTGTTCCGTGCCCTGTGCGCCGAAAACGGTATGACCTGCTCGGCATCGACCGGTTTCGTCAATGGCGGAGATGGATGTGTGGAACTTGCCGAAAAAGTGGTTGCAGAAGCGGAAAAAGCCTCCACGCTCACTTACCTCTATGCGGCAAGTGATTCAGCAAAAGACAAGATCAATGCGATCGCCCGCAAGTGTTACGGTGCTGATGGTGCAGTGTTTTCCGCTGCGGCGGCAAAGAAACTGGCAGCACTCGCCCCGGAATATGCAGAATATCCCATTTGCGTAGCAAAGACCCAGTACTCTTTTTCCGACAACCCGAAACTGTTGAACGTTCCGGAAAACTTCTCCATCAACGTGCGTGATATTGAAGTCAAAAGCGGCAGCGGCTTTATCGTTGCCTACCTCGGCGACATCATAACCATGCCCGGATTGCCGAAAGTTCCCAACGCCGAAGCGATCAAACTGGAACACGGCGAGACGGTCGGATTGTTTTAAAAGCTCTCGTTTTTCAACACAGCTTTCCCATAAGAAACGACCTGCGGCGGCGCCTCGCGGGCAATCTTGGGGGCAAATCTGCGGACTCAGCTTCAGTCGAGGACGGAAGTCCACTCCTTCAGCTTCGCCTTGATTTACCCCCAACCTTGCGCCACGATCCATCCGCCGGTCGCGACAAACCATTTTGAACGCAGTGTCACTGGTGGCGCGGCGCATGGCGCACGCGCGTTTTTGCTTGCGCAAAACAAAATCTGACAAAATCACTTTTTCAAAATCCTATTTTCTTCC
>JAFTRX010000080.1 GCA_017462015.1 Lentisphaeria bacterium | reverse complement strand
TGCTTTTTCAGCACCGCCCTGTACCCCGAAAACTACCATGCCGTTGGCTCCATCGGGCAGATATTTGACTGCCAGCGGATCAAAACCGGGATATTTTACCCAGCTTACTTTGGGGTGTTTCTGCAAAAATTCTGCCACCGCAATGCCGTTTTCGCTGTGGCGGGCGGTTCGCAGCGGCAGCGTTTCCAAGCCTTGCAGAAAAATCCATGCTGCATCCGGGGCAAGGGTCGGACCCTGATTTCTCAAACCCACTGTCCGCAGCCGCAAAGCAAAGGCGATCGGGGTCAAATCCCCCAGATCGTGAGCAAAACGCAAACCGTGGTAGCCCCGGTCGGGTTCGTTATAGAGAGCAAACTTCGGGTCGCTCCAATCAAAGTTGCCGCCGTCGATCACCGCTCCGCCAATGGCAGTGCCATGTCCGCCGATCCATTTGGAAAGCGAGTGGATGACAATGTTTGCTCCGTGTTCAATGGGACGCAACAGTGTTGGCGGCGTAAAGGTGGAATCCACCACCAGCGGCAGATGATATTTTCGGGCGATTTCCGCATATCCTTCAATATCCGCAACTCCCAGCGCCGGATTGCCAACCGTTTCGATATAGATCGCCCGGGTACGTTCATTGATGGCACTTTCCACGGTGGTAAAGTCGTTAAGCGGCGTAAAGTTGACCTTGATCCCCTGCTGGGGCAATATGGCATCGAACTGGGTAAACGTCCCACCGTAAAGGTTATTTGCTGAAACGATCTCGTCTCCATTTTTGGCAATATTGGTAATGGTAAAGTAAATCGCCGCTGTGCCGGAAGCTACTGCCACGGCAGCTTTTCCGCCTTCGAGAGCCGCCAGTCGCTGTTCAAGTACATCTTCGGTGGGGTTCATCAGCCGGGCGTAGATGTTGCCGCTTTCTTTCAGGGCAAAAAGATTGGCTCCGTGTTGTGAACTTTTAAACGCATAAGCCGTGGTCCGGTAGACCGGAACCGCTCTTGACAATGTGGTCGGCTCAGGAACCTGTCCGGCGTGGATCGCCAGAGTTTCAAGTTGATAATGTGTGTCGCTCATATTTTTTCTTCCATACTCTACCGTATCAGTAGTGTTTGTTGTTAAAAATAAATCCGGAAACAATAGTTGCCGGCTGATGTTTGATTTTTAATATATCACCGGAAAAAAAATTGTCAAATCAAAAACATAACTATTTTGGTGGATTTTTTTCAAAAACCATAATCTACCTCAAAAATATTGTCTTTTTGAAAAAAAAGAGCTTGCAATTTTAGATTAAACGGTTATTTTAAATAGTCATTTAAATTATAAAAAAAGGAGCAGATAATGATAGATGATGATAGATCCGCCGGTAAAGCTTCTACCAAGGAACGCATTCTTAACGCTGCTGCTGAACTCTTTTCCAGCCGCGGATACGGCGAAACGACTTTGGCTGAAATCACCAAACTATCGGGTGTAAATATTGCTTTAGTGAATTATCACTACGGCGATAAAGCCACGCTTTACCGACAGACGTGGGAATTGCTGCACAGTCAGGCGTTGGCCAAATATCCGCTGTACGGCAAACTCAGCAAGTCAGCTCCGGCGGTAAAACGGCTTTACGAGATCATACGCTCTGATATTGCCCGCCGGAGTGATCCTTCGATCCGGGAAAATGACTTTATGATGAATGAGTTATCCAGCCCGACGCAGCTGATGGATGACCTTCATGCCCGGGCGTATGCACCGCTACGGGCGGCATTGCAAGCGGCAGTGGCAGAAATTTCAGCGGATCGTTTGAGCGAAGAAGACCGCCGCATGGCGGTATTGGCAATATTTTCCATGTGTACGATTCCAGTCAAACACTTTCAGAATCTGGAAACTGAAGTACAGAATAAATATGATGTGGAAACCCGGGCAAGATATGTTTATAACTTTGCCATGGCGGGAATTCTTGATATGCTGTCACGGAGCAAAAAATGAAAAAGTACCAGGTAAAAATCGCCCCTGATGAATGTAAAGGCTGCCAGCGGTGTGTGATCGCCTGCACCCGGAATGTTCTGGCAATGGGCAAGGAGTTGAATATAATGGGTTTCCCGGCGGCAACAGTTCAAAGCAGTGATTGCATCGGGTGCGGGATCTGTTTTTATACCTGCCCGGAACCGGGCGCAATAACTATTTACCGGGAGGTAGCTGATGATGCTCAAAAATAAAAGGCTGCTCAGCGGCAACGAAGCTGTGATCTACGGTGCATTACTGGCTGGTGCCGACGCTTATTACGGTTATCCGATCACTCCGGCAAGCGAGATCGCTCACACTGCCGCCGTAAAATTTCCGGAACTTGGCAGAGTTTTTCTTCAGGCAGAAAGCGAGATCGGGGCGATCAATATGGTAATGGGTGCGGCAGCGGCAGGACGGCGGGCGATGACTGCCTCTTCCGGGCTGGGTATAAGTTTGAAGCAGGAAGCTGTTTCCTACCTTGCCGGTTCGGAATTGCCTTGTGTTATTGTGGATATCATGCGCGGCGGCCCCGGTCTGGGCAATATCGCTCCGGAACAGGCCGATTACAATCAGGTAGTCAAAGGCGGCGGCCACGGCAGTTACCGCTGTATCGTGCTTGCCCCGGGTTCCGCCCAGGAAATGTGCGATATGACAGGCAAAGCCTTTGAACTTGCCGAAAAATATGCCATGCCGGTGTATATCCTGACCGATGCCGTGATCGGGCAGATGATCGAATCGGTAACTTTGCCGGAACCGCTGCCGAACCGGGAACTCCCGGACAACGCTTTGGCGATCGGCAAAAACCGGAACAACTTTTTTACTTCCATATATCTGGAACCCGATGAACTCGAAGCACACAATATAAAACTGCAAAAGAAATATGCTGTAATTCAAGAGCGGGAAGAGTTGAGCGAAGATTATCTGCTGGAAGATGCCGAATTTATTTATATAGCCTACGGCATCTGCGGCAGGCTTGCAAAAAATGCTGCGGAACAGCTCCGGAAAAAAGGCATCAAAGCCGGAGTTTTGCGCCCGAAAACCCTCTTCCCGTTTCCGAAGAAAAGAATTGCCGGACTCGTTGGGCAGGCGCAAAAATTTATCAGTGTGGAATTGAGCTGCGGGCAAATGATCGACGATATAAAACTTGCCATCAACTGCGCCAACCCCGTGGAGTTGATCAATCGTATGGGCGGAAATATGCTTTCGGTTGCCGAAATCGTAGAAAGGACAGAAAAACTCTTATGAAATATGAAGTCGTACATGGCAGGAGCAAAGGCTTTTTTGACTCTTTTAACCGCCGCCCGGGAGCGATCAAAACCAATATGCACTATTGTCCGGGCTGCGGACACGGTATTCTCCACAAACTGATCGCAGAGGCTATTGAAGATTTGCAGATCAAAGAGCGGACTGTATTTATTTCTCCGGTAGGGTGTTCGGTTTTCGGCTACTACTATTTTGATTGCTTCGGTATAAGTGTACCCCACGGCCGGGCTCCGGCGGTCGGCACCGGACTGATCCGGTCGGACGAAAACAATATCGTTATATCCTATCAGGGCGATGGCGATCTGGGCGCGATCGGGTTGAACGAATTTCTGCAAACCGCCAACCGGGGCGAAAATATGGCGGTATTCTTTGTCAATAACGCCATTTACGGTATGACCGGCGGGCAAATGGCACCCACCACATTGCCCGGGCAGAAAACCATTACTTCACCGCTGGGGCGTTCGGTACAAAGCGAAGGGTATCCGCTGAAGGTTGCCGAAATGGTCGCTGCTCTTGATGCGCCGGTTTATGTGGAGCGGGTCGCGTTGAGTTCCGGCAGAAATATTATGAAAGCCCGTGCTGCTTTGCGTAAAGCATTGCAGAACACCATTGACAAGAAAGGTTTTTCCTTTGTGGAATTCCTGACGGGCTGCCCGGTGAATTTAAAGAAAAGTGCTTCAGAGATCAATACATTTATCGATGAACAAATGAGTAAATATTTTGTGCCGGGAGTCTATAAAGATATTGCCGAAAACCGCGACCCCATTCGTCGCCCCCAGCCGGTCTTTGCTCCGGAGACGGTCAAACAGGTGCTTTATGGCAGTTACACGCAATCGGCAGCAGTCAGAGATTTTTCCAAACTTCAGCCGTTTTTCAACAAAGAGCGGCGGATAAAGATCGCCGGTTCCGGCGGTCAGGGAGTCCTGTCGCTGGGGTATATTCTTGCCAATATGGGCAATTTGCGGAATTTCAATGTATCGTATCTGCCGATGTACGGACCCGAAATGCGCGGCGGAACCGCCAATTGTTCGGTGGTGATCTCCAAGCAGGAAATATCTTCGCCGATGGTGGATAGCAACTGCAATTTGCTAATCGTATTAAATCAGCAGTCTTTTGACAAATTTTTGCCGGAGCTGAAAACCAATGGCTTTGTGATTTACGATTCCAGCAATGTTACTCCCCATGATCTGCTGCCGACTCAAGGGGCTTATCATGTCAATGCTTCAGAACTGGCACGGGATCTGGGGGATTTGCGGTATGCCAATCTGGCGATCCTCGGAGCTGTTTCCCTGCTGATGGACGATTATTTTCTTGAAGAACCGGATAAAAGCGACTTTGAAGCAGTGGTGGCAGAAGCCATCAGAAGTTGTTTTTCCGGCAAAGAAAAACTGATCACCCCCAACATCAACGCATTTTATCTGGGCAAGCATAAGGCACAGCCCAACTAAGTAATAAAAAATTTTCCGGATTTTTTTCAAATGCCCCTTGACATTTTTCAAAACACCACTATATTAGTTGACATTATGAAAACTACATTGTGCAAAATTATTTTTTTGAGTAAGGCCTGGCGTTGGCGGTGATACCGCCGGAACGCCACAATATCTTGCACCTTGTAAAAACAATACCCGGCGGATCAAATTCGTAAAAGAGTTTCATCCGCTTTTTTTGTGTAAGTTTGCCGCATTCCGGAAGATTTCCGGGGTGCGTTTTTTTTATTTAAATCAACTCAAAGTGAGGTCAAAATGGATTACAAAACCTTTGAAAACTACGCCCGGCAGGGCAATTTGATCCCGGTATGCCGGGAAAAACTCGGCGACATGGAAACTCCGGTTTCCGTGTTGAGCAGATTTGTCAACGATGAAAATGTTTTTCTGCTGGAGTCGGTGGAGAATTCAGAACGCTTCGGCAGATATTCATTCATCGGAGTCAACCCGGCGGATGTCTTTACGCTGCAAGACAAGAAAGCACTGCTCAACGGAAAAGAGATCGGCATTGGTTTGCAGCCGTTGCGGAATATCCTCAAGCAAATAACCGTTCCGGAAATGCCGGAACTGCCCCCTTTGTTCGGCGGTGCCATCGGTTTTATCGGCTACGAAACGGTCGATCTGTTTGAAGAACTGCCGGAGCCGGAAAATAAGCTCTCCACACCGGAAGCGGCAATGCTGCTGGTGGATGAAATGATCGTTTTCGATAATCTCAAGCATATAATGAAACTTATTGTTTGTGTGCATACGGACAAATTTGACGATCTGCCCGGTGCTTATAACTATGCACAGAAAAAGTTGGATCTGCTGGAAGAAAAAATCTCCCGAAGCGTCCCCCATTTTCCTGCGGACAATGGTGCACTTAAACGGTTTACCGGCAACATGAGCAAAGAAGATTTCTGCGATATGGTCGATAAAGCCAAAAATGCCATCACCGCCGGAGAAGTCATACAAATCGTTCTCTCGCAAAAATTTTCAACACCGCT
>JAFTRX010000079.1 GCA_017462015.1 Lentisphaeria bacterium | reverse complement strand
TCCATTTTTATCAAGAGGCAAACCACTTTTTTGTTTTTTGGCAGAAAAAATGAGAGACCTCTTGTGTCTCTCATAATATCTCGACTGAAGCTGAGTCCGCAGATTTGCCCCCAAGATTGCCCGCGAGGCGCCGCCGCAGGTTGTATTTTTCATAAAAAATGAGACAATACCTATTTACGTTAAAAACGGGATATATCCAGTCAGGACATATCCCGAAAGAACAGATTATTCAGCCCAATCGCGGACAAATACGCCGAATTTATCCCCCTGCCGCACAAAAACAGCCGCAGATGTCTTACCATCTTTCCAAGTCACAATGCAACTGTAGCGGTCACACTCTTTACCGGCTTTCAAACCGGTATATTTTGCGATAGTGGCACTCGGAGTGATGGAAGACATCTCTTCAAAGTCAGATATTTTTTTGCAAATTCTGCCTTCACCGTATTTTTTCTCAAACCGGTTTATTCTGGTCTTGCATCTTGAAATCTCTGAAGAGCCGGGTTCACCACCTCCGCTGAAAATCATACAGATGACCAAAATTAGAATCAACGGTATTGCAACAAATACCCCGATTTTGAATTTTTTACTTTTTACATCAACTTTGCCGTCGAGTTTTTCATTGATTTTATCAAGCGGCAGTTTGTTGTAAACCTCATCAGCCTTATTTATAACCGCATTTTTGATTTCATTGATTTTATCGTTCATAATTTTGTCATTCCTAAACTGAAAGAGTTATTTTTCAACACTGTTGATCAACACGATCAAATTCTGGCGCAATAATGCTTTGCCGAAGAAGAAAGCAATGACGGAACCGACAGTCCCGGCAGCACCGAGAGCTATAACCAGAGCCATTCCCAGGACTTTTTCAAGTTCACATTCCCCGAATAACCCGATACAGTCAAATATAATAGAAAGAGCGATGCATACAACGGCAATGACATTGGGTTGGACTTTGCCGGATACGCGAATTGATTTTTCGTCAACATTAATAACAGCACTGCCGCTATTAAAATATGACTTCAGACCGCTTACAGAAATTTCTGTTGCATGGCAACTCGCATTATTTCCATCGTTGCGTAACGCTTCAGCGATTTTTTCAGCGAATTGTTCCGGTGCCGGATTGTTTTTCATCACCCGATAGTTGAAGTTCATTTTGTTTTCTCCTTTTTTGAACTTTTTCTTATTTACAAACTCCGGCAACACAGGAAAGCATTTATACGGCAGCCTCCCCTTCGTGCGCGAAGAGTCTGCCATTTAAAATTTACAAATAAAAAAGACGTACCCCGCTGCACACTCCAGAGGTACGCCAATACCCGCCAAACTACACAAGCAAGATACGTCTGTGCAAACACAGACGCATCTTTCAAGTAATCAGTTTGGCTCATCATTTTTTGGCGTTTTCTGGAGCTTCTGTCTTGAAAGACACAATATTTAATTTTAATTAATTATTTATTTTTTACACAATCTCTTTTCAAAAATCAACTACAGTCAATATTAAACTCCCGTAAAATTATTTAACACAAACCATTTATCACACATAATATACTGCAAATATGCCAGGTTGTCAAACCGATCTGACATTACTACTCAAGCATTCTGCACAAAAAATCAAACCTGCACTGGCATTGCCCGGAGCATTACCAGTGGTTGAAGGAACAGACCTCTTCCAGAGGTTTGCGCACCTTATTCACCGGAGCGCTGCTGTCGGCGGCGTACCCGATTGCAAGCACCAGACGGACATCTTTACCTTGGGGGATGCCAAAGTATTCTTCCATTTTCGCCTGATCATTCATGCCGATCATGCAGGTGGCAAGTCCCAGCGAATGGGCTTCATGACACATGTTCATACAGGCGATGCCGATGTCTCCCGGTGCAAACCGCTGAGTATCGTGGTAATGGGCCACCACACTGGGCATGACATTGGCACTCTGTTCCACAAAAATAATGAACGCCGAAACCTGATGTCTCCACGGCGCTCCGGTCATACCTTTTTCGACCACGATGGCATCACAGAGTTTTTCCTTGGCTTCCGGAGAATCGACCACGATAAATTTCCACGGCTGGGAGTTGCATCCGCTGGGAGAAAGACGTCCGGCTTCAACTATTTTCAACAAATCTTCCCGGGAAACACTTTTTTCCGGATCAAACGCGCGGCAACTTCTTCTCGTGCGCATAATTTCAAGAAAGTCCATAAAAATACCTCTTTTATTTTTCACACCAGGAACGGCTGTTTATTCACCCGGTGCACCATGATCTCATCAACCACTGCATTTCCCCGGTTGGCAAGGAAAAACAGCACGATATTGGCAATTTCTTCCGGCATTATCATCCCGTCCGCTGTCAAATCGGGGCGGGAAATTTTTACCATATCGGTGTAGACTCCCCCCGGCGAAATGGCATGAACGCGGATATTCTCCTTATAATATTCCGCGCCCAGACTTTTGCTCCACCCCAGCAGGGCATGCTTGGAGGCGGTATACACACTCTGCATCGGATATCCGGCATGGCTGACCACCGATGCCACATTGATGATCGTTGCCTGCTCCGATCGCTTCAAATACGGCAATGCCAACTGCGTAAGAAAGAACGGCACTCTGAAGTTTATCGCCATTATCCGCTCGAAGTCATCGGGAGAAATTTCTTCAAACGGTTGATTCTGAGCAACTCCCGCATTATTTATCAGCACATCGACACCTTTGAAGCGTGCTGTTGCCGTTTCGATACCCTGCTTTAAAAATCCCATGTCAGTCAGATTTCCCGGTATCGCAAGGCAATCAGAATATTGCGCCGCCACCTCCTGTGTCTGCTGCAATTTTTCCTGATTATTGCCGCCCAGCAGGACGATTTTCATTCCCTGTTTTGCCAGCAGTTCGGCAGTTGCCCTGCCGATACCGCCGCCGCCGCCGGTCAATACGACGACTTTGCCGGAGAGATTATTCATTGCCCGCTCACTTCTTTTTGGCAGCGTTGATAACTTCCAGCAACCGCTTGTTGAATTCCAGAGAATATGTCCGGCTGTGACCGAGCCGCGGGAAGGTGGTCATGTGCTTTTTGCCGGGAATATTGTTGTATGCGCAAAACACTGAGGTGGAAGCGCACACATTATCTACAAGACCGGTGGTCAGATAGGCTTCAGCTTTTATCCGTTTGGCGAAGAACGCCGCATCGTAATACGCCACCGCAGTAACGACCGCCGGACGAACCGGTTTACCCTTGCGTACCGCGATGAGTTTGGGCCATCCGGACATGCGTTTGACCAGAACTCCGCCATGGTCACACATCGCCGGAACGGAGGCGTAGACCAATTTTACATCAGGATCCAATCCGGCGGCGACCAGAGATTGCGCCCCGCCCTGACTGTTTCCGACCACGATCAGAGTTTTCCCATCGTATTCGGGCAAACTCTTGACATAATCCAACGCCCGCTTCACCCGCATAAACATTCCACGGAAATAAAATTTATCCCGGCTCCGGGACATGCGGAACTGGTACGCCCGGTGCGTGGTTTCAAAAAGCTTTTTGTAATATTCCCGCGGATGACCGTTTTCCACGCCGTGCGGATTGACGTCAAAACGGATAACTCCCTCGGCAAACGCCTGACGGGCAGAACCTCCCGGCGCGCCGTGGAAAGAGACGATTGCCGGCAGACTTTTGGGCGCGGCATTGGCGGGCATGGTCAGATAACCGGAGACCGGCGCACCGACACAGGCAACTTTCACATCATAACTTTTGAACTTGCCCACCAGCGCTTTGGGAGAAGGCATCTCCGGCGGGATCCGGAACGCAAAGTAATTGGGCGCACTTTTGAGCATATCGTCAGAAAGTTTCATCTCCTTGCGTTCCAACTCTTTGACCGGAACCTTTGCCAGTTCAGCAAGAGTATCATCCCAGAACTTCTGGAAATCAGCAGGTTCCGTCAAGCCGGTCCGGAAATCGTGCGGATCGACGATGATTCCGATGGATGCAGAAACCGTCTTGCCTTTCTTGCTCCTGGCAATCTTGATCGGTTTATTTTCCTTATCCAGCGCAGTGACGGTAAATTGAATTGAGCAAGGGGATTGCACTGCCTTGTAACGGTATTCTTTGGGAGCGGCGGGGAAAACTTGTGAAGTCTTACTGCCATCCTGCAAAACAGCGGTGATACTGACCGGACCGGAGGCGGCTTTTCTGTTGAGGAAATATTGTATTTTGATAACGACATCGTCACCTTTTTTGTAGATGCCGTCTTTTTTGTCCAGTCCGAGTTGGATTTTGATATTATCCGCTGCAGCCAGCGTAAAAATCAATCCGGCACTCAACAGTGCGGAAACACAATGTTTCAATGAAAACATGATTTGACCTCCATTTGTTTGCAGTTACTTGCAGTTAGCAATTTTATTGTCCTCTGTAAAAATACAACCTGCGGCGGCGCCTCGCGGGCAATCTTGCGGGCAAATCTTCGGACTCATCCTCGGTCGAGTACAGTCGTACACTCCCTCGGATTCGCCTTGATAGACCTGCAACCTTGCTCCACGATCCATCCGCCGGTCGCAGACAAGCCGTTTTATTAGTATACAATATTTATTACAGCAAGTCCTGCCATGCGCGTTTTACAAAATTCGGACATTGCCAATTAATATAACCTCAACTTCAAACTTTTGCAACCCGCCATCACAAATTCTTCGCCATCCGCCCCCGGCAGCGGCGGCGGCGTTCCGCACACCGCTCATGACTGACCATGTTGGTAACTGCCACATGCAGTTTTTCTAATTTGGCACAAACCCATATCGCCGCCCCGGCAACTGCAAAGGTGATGGTGGCACTGGCGGAAACCAAACCGATGATCGCTTCCGGGGTCATGCATCATCTCCTTTGAAGTTTCCGCTTCCCAGCAGCCGGACGCCCCAATAGACGACTCCGGCTTTGAACGCCGGAAATCCATCTTCTTTTACCAGCTCCCGCAGAAGCATATCCGCTTCTTTCCGGGTAAATCCCGGCACATTGCCGCGGTAGATGTAATCGTGAACGATCGCCCCGCGCAGGGTTCGCGGATCCAACTGCGGCGACACACTGTCCCAGAGAAATGCCGGAACAGAACACCCGTCACAACTGAATCCAGCCGGAACCGTATATTCCTCTCCCTGCCAGACAACCTTTATATCCTCCAGCAAAGTGATGATATTGCCGTTTTTATCGGCAGGATGAATTTCTGCTTTTATCATAGCTCTCCTTTTTATTCTTCGATTTTCTGTAATTCATTCCACTGATACGCGATCTCCGCTTCGCTCAGCACCCGGCCAAAGACGTACATGGGACCGAAGTAAACCACTTCGCCGGTGAAGCCATCATACGGTTGACGGAAAAAGAGATAATTAAGTGAATCAGTCCATGGTCTGCCTGCCCACCCTACATCATGCGCGATGACCCGAAGTTCGTTATTCAGATACAGCTTAAACTGCGCGTTGTCATAAATCAAAACAAACTGCAGCCATTTGCCATTATATGCTTCATAATACTTTTTGTAATCAGACGAGTAGCCGGGAGCGCCTTGGACCTTAAAACCGTAGTTTGGGTCAAAAGCTATACCGAGTTCGACACCCGTGGGTCTATCTACCGGAGTTGTAGCCCCAGTCGTATCAGTCAATCCTGTTGCCAGCGAGAAGAAGCCGCTTGAGGTATTTCCCCATGTATTACAAAACACCGTTCCCACCAGCGACAACTGATTAAACGGCGGCGGCGGGTTGGGATAGTATTCAGGACAGGAAATCGACAGCGACTTGCTTAACGGAATGTAAGCATAGTTTTCGCGGGAACGGAGATGCTCAGAACTGTCAGTTGCAGCAGTATCAATATCAAACCATACGCACGGCACACCTTGAACAACGGATTTGTGCATATAAGGTACGATTCTGCCCTGAACTGCAACTCCTTCGTCTTTACCCGGATTGCAATATATCACGGCGTTGCTTTCCATGTCGCCGGGGTCATACCCCAAAGAGTTACCGATAAGTTTTCTGCCATTGGCAACAAATATCTCTCCGACATGGGGAGTAAGCTCATAACCGTTGAAGGCTTTTGCGGCAGAGGAAAAAACCCACTCCCATGTGGCGTTATTGTATTCAGAAACGGGCGCGGCGTTCAACACCAACGGCTGTTCCTGTTTGTTCGTGGTACTTTTCCATGTGTTGATGCCGTGTGAAGTTTCGTATTCCAAACTCTCCCACTGGTTAAATCCCTCCTGTATGATATCTCCGGCGTAACACAGTATTGCACTGTACGGGTCGTTATCGCTTTCGTATGAAGTTATCAGCCAATAGTTTGAACCGTACCACTCATTTTCGGTATCATCGTAAAATTTTATCCAGTAGTTTTTGGACTCGTGTTTATAGATACGCTTTTTCCTATCCTCTTCATAGTAAGTATCTTCTGTAACGCTGTACCTTCCGTTGGCTTCGGAATGATCTGCGCCCAGATCTTCATCCTTGTTACCTACATGGCCGATACCGGAGACATCCACTGCGGTCACACCGCGAAACGCAGGAGAATAGGGAATGAACTCAGTTACTTTGACGACTTCCACTTCGTTTTCGACTTCCGGTTCCCCGGCAGCATCAGGATAAAGTGTGGCAAGCGCTCCGGTATCGGCAGTATAACTTTTCCCGACAATCGGAGCGTAACCGGAGGCAGTCAACTGTACCGGCGCTTCTCCGGTACTGCTCCATTCACCATTGCTGAACTTGAGAGCATCCCCCGTCCATACTGCTTTGCCGCCGCGGAGCGACATCACAGGGGGTGTAACTGTGACGCTGTGTTGGGTATATTCAAGGTCAGAAAAAGCGGGACGTGCGGATATGTGTCGGCACCCCTCCGTCCAGTTGGTAACTTCGTCAGGAGAATTTTCAACGGCATCAGTATCCTGATCCTGACAGAGCAACATATACCTGAAGCCGTCCGCTTCTTCGACATATATACACCATGAATCTATTTCGGTATGAGCAACGTCGTTTGTACCGTGATCGTACTGAAAATAGATAGTGATTTTGGCGCTGTTATATTGCTGACCATCAACTATACACGGCTCAGTAGCATTGCAAGTCCAATATCGCAAACGTCCGGTGGCAGACGGATCGACCAGTTTGTATGTACCCACCAGTGAAAAAGCTCTCTCCACTTCAGTCGCTACCAAGGAATTTTCCTCGAAACCCTTCATCAGCCATGTTCCGGCAGATACGATTATGTCATCCTGATGCGACACCAATTCCGTACAGCGGTAAATCACACTGGAAGTGTAAACCGGAGTATCGCCGCCGACCACCAGTGTGCCGTAAACCGGGTTGCCTTCGTTATCAGCTCCGACCTTACCTTCGCGGATGTCGGCGGCAGTTGCGGTAACAAACGGGAGGGAAACAACAGCAGATGTGTTATATTCCAACTCAAAATCGTTCTCAAGGAAACCTGCGGAGATGGTCAGTTTGTGCGCATAATCTCCATTGTCAAAATTTTCAACGGTCACAACCGCATCCGGCATGGTTCCGGTATACTTTTCACCATTCGCCCAAAACTCTTTGCCAAGCCGGACATCTGCCGCAGACGGCGGTACGCTGGTGGTGGTGTCAATGCCGCCCAGATCGTAACTCAATTCAGTTGAAACGTAACCGGTTGAGATGGTGACTTTGCTTTCCGTTTCGGTGACGGTCGCTTCGGGGACAGATGCTTCAAAGTTTTCCGCAACGTAACCTTTGGCAACGGTGAATGTGCGCCCGGAAAGGGAGGGCGTAACCGTGGCGATGTTTCCGGTGATGGTTTCGCCGTTTTTACCGACAGCGACTTTCCCGGCAAGCATTGTATCAGCCGTGACCGTGACAGCGGAAGTATCGTAACCGTCACCGCCAATATCAAAACTCTGTTCACTGGCAATGTAACCGACAGGAACGGTGACTTTTTCTCCATCGCTGGAAGCGGTAACGGTCGGGATGTTTCCGGTAACTTTCTCTCCGGTCGCATCGATAGCGACTACGCCGGAGAGCATCTTATCAGCCGTGACGGTAACACCGGAAAGGTCGATGTCGATTCCAGTGGTAATGCTGTTCACCGCAGTGGTCATGCCGGAGATGGAAAGTTTACCTTCCGTTCCGGATTTTACGCGTATGGCGTCTGCCAGTGCGGTCAATTCAGTATTGATGCTCATAATATCACCACGCTCCGTTCAAAATTGAGTTATCGACATAGGCTTTGATCTCAGCCTTGTCACTTTCCGTCCAGTAATCAGTTCCGCGCACCGGCGTGTAACCGTTTGCGCCATCTTTGCCCGGAGTTCCGGTAATAAGCATAATGGCATCACTCCACGCGGCATCCAGATTGGCTATCCTCTGCCGGAAAAAGCGATCTTCTGCGGTCTGCGTTTCGTGCCAGTCGGCAACTCCGTCAATAGAAAACTGAAATTCCGTCGGATTCTGAGTCCCGGCCGCAACCTGTTTACTTATATCTGCGGACAACGCATTGACGATATCCGCATCCCGGGCATTGAGCATAGCTTCGATTTGCGCCGCAGTATAATATGCCGGATCATTGAAAACATTTTCCTCTCCACTGCCGTAAAAAACCCGGCTGCGGATGATGAGATCAAACTGCCAGGCAAATACGGTTATCCCCTCCCGGTCAAGTCCGCCGATCTCCGCCCGGAACACTGCACTTTCCTGACCGGAAAGAGCGGCAAGTATCGCGGCAGTGGCGTTATCAGCAAGTTCAACCGCCAGAATATTTCCCCCTTTTGCCTCCTGCAAGAGAGAAATACCGCTGTACTTGAGCAGAGCCGGTGTACTGGAGTTGGCATTCTTGCTGTCCAATGCAAAATACCAGCCGGTGCTTCCGGCGTCAAGAGCAGGAAATGCCGGCAGTTTGCTGTTCTCTTTTTCCGGTTCGCCGCGCAGATCAAATTCCAGACGGCATGCGGTTCCCAGCATGATCTCCAACTGGATACCGCTTTCAGAACCAAATTCATCAGTCAACGCTGTACCGCCCTGACCGATTTGCAAAATTGTTCGGATTGTTTGCATGATTTTCCTTTCAATCAAGATATTTATAATTCAATGGGGGGAAGTTTTCTTTGGTCACTTTTACCTGGGTCACGATCTGAGTTTCCGTGCGGGAAACATAGTTGTAACGCAAATCCCCCCAGCGCTGATAATACGATTTATTCTCCAATGATTCCGGCATCAACTCAAAGATTTCACTCTTGCCGCCGTGACAAGCGACTTCTCCATCTCCGACATAACGGTTGAAAAAGTATTCTCCTTCGTCATCCTTGTTTACCGGGGAGTCCAAATAAGATGAAAGTTGCGCCCGGTAACGCAAGCGCCAGTCGCCAAGTATCGGATAATATTTTTCGTCCACATTGACAAAACGCGGAGAGTGATGAACAATCATATTTTCTTTTAAATACCCTGATGCGACCGAAACCAATAATGCCCCGGCACTGTCGTCATGCTCAACTTTGACAAATTTTCCTTTGTCGTAATTTGAATAGATGGTCTCTGTTGTTTTGCACTCTCTGCCGATACTTTCCGGCAAAAAGTATATACTTTTGTTGAGCAGATAACGACACGCACGGACAAAGTTACCGTCACAGAAGCGGTGCGGAACCTCCCAGAAAAAACCGGAAGGGTCGATGTTTGCCTCTTGCAGCTTCCGGGCGATCTCCGCATCCAGAAGCGGGTTTTGGTCCCATCCTTTGTCAATATCGAAGAGATTGGGGCGCAATGCACTCCATTTGCCGACGTTTTCCGGTGGAAACGCCCGGGCGTAGAGGGTTTTTATGTGCCGCCTGAAATCCTCGAACACGTTTTTAAATCCTGCGTTGTGGAAGCCGAAAGGTGGATTGAATTTATAGACAAAGATATCCATGCTGTTTGAACCGAACGCCGCATAACGCTCCAATATCGCCGCTCTTATTATCGGCATGGTGTTCCGTATCTTTGACGGGATTTCCACGAAACTCATAAAAACCAATCCCTTCCGAAATAGATGGTTCCCCCGGCGACATACGCCTGCTCGACCATCCCGTCCGCATAGACGTTGCCGATGACCTGCTGGGCGAAACCTCTGTTCCACTCCCCGACCGTAAATTCCGTCCGGTAACCGTTTTCATCGTGAAAGACACACAAACATATTGTTGCCGCGTTGTAGGGCAGCTCGAAGGCGAAACGCGGGATTTTTTCACAACCGGGGAGGTCAGTCTTTCCGCAGTTTTCGTCCTCTTCATCATAGCCGTTGATGATTTCAAACACATTTTCCTCAAGATGAACCAGTTTGAAGTAACCGATGTAATCCAGTGCATTCCCGCCGCCACCCAGCAATATCACTCCGGGACGGTCAGAATCATACGGGCAGAACAATATTTCACCGCGTCCGCTGTTTCCGGCGGATATGCCATCCACACCCGGAGTTGCATAACGTCCGGCACCGGAGACGATAAACGCCGGTGTCACGCCGTTTACGATCATGGAACCGCATTGATCCGGTTCAAGATTTCCGGTCACCACTCCCCAGAACCGGTCTTTGACTTCTGCCGGGCGGATGTTGAAAATCACCTGACCGCTGTCCGTCTGGAACTTTTCTCCGTCAATGATTGCCGCCGCACTCCATACCGGTATCAACTCCTTTGTTCGATTGCGCACCTGAATGATATTTCCTCTGGCAGAAGGATAAACTACCGGAGGCGCGGAATAATTTGTGATTACTCTATGCATACTGCTCTCCTCCGGCAACGGTCACAGATTCAACGCGGAAAAATTACCGCTGTCATACACCCGGCTTTCATAAATGCCGCTCACAATAAGCGAATTGTTCACCGCATCACGCCGGGAAATGCTCCAGATAACATTCCACGGAGAGACGGGAACGATCACATTCCCGGAACAACTGACTTCCCCTGCCGGACGGACGGCAAAAGTATAAGTGATATCCACCAGCTCCTGTCCCCGGTGATTTTTATAAGGTTCCCCCTGTTCAGCGCGGGTGAGAAGAACCTCCCCCGGTGCCCAGCCCCGGAAAGTCGAAGCATTCACTTTGCCGGACAAATTGAACAGTTTCCGGCGGAAAGCACTGTTTACTTTGGAAGAGCGGTAAGTGGCGACACAGCGCTCATACATCTCCGGAACAAGTACCGTCGCCCCGGCAAGATCCGATTCTCCGTCGATTCTGCCGTCCCAGCCGATCATCTCTCCCGGATCCGGCGGCGTTATATCCTCGGAAACCGGATATATTTTCACCAGCTCCCTTGCCTCTGTCACCCGGTATTTGCCAGTGGTGACTTCAAAGCTCCACACCCGCTCATCACCGGTTTTGCGATCCAGCGCATCCGGGGGAGCATAAGTTACTTCAAACTCATAAGTTCCATCACCTTTGACCGATGTCAGTTCAATGCTTTTTTGCCGGGCGGAACCGACATAATCCGGGGCGGTCTGACGGACAAGTTTGAGTGCGTCTTCACTCTGGTCGAGATTACCGGCATGGCTGACAACATAATTCAGACGGGCGCCGGTACAGCTTCCGGTGCGGTCATGACTGCGCCGGATCGAAAGTTTACGATGTATCTGCATATCAACTCCTTTGTTGTCTATGCGGCAAATTGTCAACACAACAGGATGCCGTTTTTTACGGGAGAGCGCTGTTGACAACTTGATTTTTCGGAGGAAAATGGTACATTATGGTGTTGCATCATTAAAATCAGAAAGGTTCACATCGTGAAAACATATAAAGTAGCTTTTGTCGGCAAACGCGGACACCTCGGATATGCCATGCGCGGAATGAAACTGCTCAAGGACAGTGCAGTTGCCGTTGGAGTCACCGCCGATGGAGGAGATGACCCCAAACAGGTGCAGACCATCGTCGAAGGCAATACCGGATACCCGGTGCCGGTGTTTGCTGATTATGTTTCCATGCTGGATGCCACGACCCCGGATGTACTGGTGGTCAATGGCGCATTTGAAACCCATGCCGCCATATCCATTGAAGCACTGAAAAGAAATATCCACGTTTTTTGCGAAAAACCCATCGCACTGAATTTGGAAGATTTGGCAGCTGTGGAAGAGGCCTACGCCGCCGCCAGACCGGGAACTTCTATTATTTCAATGGTGGGGTTGCGCAGTGAAGCTCCCATGAGAACCGCATTTGAAGCAGTGCGCGCCGGAGTTGCAGGAAAAGTGAAAATGGTCAGTGCAAGAAAATCCTACAAGTTGGGAGAACGCCCGGATTTTTACAAAAAACGGGAATCTTACGGCGGAACGATCCCCTGGGTCGGCAGTCACGCATTGGATTTGATGCTGTATTTTGGCGGAGCCACTGATTTTGAACATATTTATGCGTTCCATAACCGGGAGGATAACCATGACAACGGCGAGCTGGAAATGTGCGCCGTGTGCTGCGGCAGATTAAATAACGGAGTCATCACCTCATGCACGATAGATTATCTCCGGCCGCAGGCAGCGGCGACCCACGGAGACGACCGGGTGCGGGTAGCCGGAACTGACGGAGTGATTGAAGTAGCTGAAGGAGAGGTTGTTCTGCTCAATAAAGACGGAAGAAAAGTTTTACCGCTGCTGCCGGCAAGAGAGTTGTTCTGCGACTTTATGCGCCATATCAGTTGCGAAGAAGAACCGCCGGTCACTGCTGAAGAAACATTTGCTCTTACCCGGGCATGCCTGATGGCAAGAGATTTTGCCGACACCCTCTGAAAAACGGGCAACCTATACCTGTAGAAATGGAAAGATGAATGTAAAAAGCATGTCAATATTTTCCAAGAAATGCTTGGTGGAACGGGTGGTTTCAAGATTAGATTGGAAATCCGTTGATTTTGCAATATTGGGTTTTGCGTTGAGCAAAAAGTGCATGCGGAGACTTTTTTGCGACATTTTTTAAAAGAAGACTTGCATAATTCAAAATCTGTGATATATTAAGTGATATACCCATGGGGCAGTAGCTCAGTTGGCTAGAGCATCACACTGGCAGTGTGAGGGTCGAGAGTTCGAGTCTCTTCTGCTCCACCATTTTTGCTTTGCAAAAATGGTGAATGAAGCCTGAAAAGGCTTCGCTTCATGCACCGAAGGTGCGCTTCATGGCACGCAGTGCCGCTTCATATATTTTGATGCTTGACGAGCAAAGCTCGCAAGCACAAAATGTGCTTCATAAAAACGCCTTTTCAGATGAAGC